>VERS01000030.1 GCA_018882545.1 Mycobacterium sp. | reverse complement strand
TCGCGGAGTCGATCGTTGATGTCAGACGCGCCCGGCGACCACAGCGCGCGCCTGAGCCGATTGGCTAGCAAACTGCCAAAGGTAACCAGCCGGTCTACCGGTCGTGGGCGTTCGTTATTTTGACATGCTGATATGGTTGCCGCTACGCTGGCGTAAGCGGGGTAGTGAGTTCGCTCAGATAAAAGTGATAACCGGACCGGAGGAACGATGGCGGAGAGCGCGTTGCCCGGCCCGCCGCACGAGGGCCGCGGTGAGCTGATCATGATCCGCAGTTGCAGCCGGCTGGGCCGTCGCGCGAACCCGCCGCGGGCCAGCCTGAGCAGACTGCTGCGCCGTCGTTGAACTGATCAGCGGCGAATGGACCGGATGACGACCACCACCGTCAGCGCTCCGAGGCCCACCAGTGCCGCTTTCACCTTCGGTTGGTTGAGAAAACCCAGCGCAGTGGACTTCACGTCGTCGGCCAGGCGTTGCGGATTGGCCCGTTCGGCCAGGGCGTCGACGGTCACGGCCAGCCGGTCCCGTGCCGCGGCAATTTCCTGCTTGATGACCTCGGGGTCCCGCTCGGCCACTTGACGTCCTTCCGCCCACCGCTGTTGTCCACCGCTTCCGCGCACCGCAATGTCGTGCTGCGGACTTACCCTAGATCAGCGGGGCGCCCCGGACAGCCAAAGGGCTACCCTCAGCCGAGGAAAGGGATGTGACAGTGACCGAATCAGCGCGACTCGAAGTTGGCGACAAGGCCCCGGCGTTCAGCCTGCCCGACGCCGATGGCAAGACCGTCAAACTGTCGGACTTCAAGGGCCGCAAGGTCATCGTCTACTTCTATCCCGCGGCATCGACGCCGGGATGTACCAAGCAGGCCTGCGCCTTCCGCGACGGCTTGGCCGAATTGAACGACGCCGGAATCGACGTGGTGGGTATCTCCCCGGACAAGCCGGAGAAGCTGGCGAAGTTCCGCGATGCGGAGAACCTGACCTTCCCGTTGCTCGGCGACCCCGACAAGACGGTGCTGAGCGCGTGGGGGACGTTCGGGGAGAAGAAGATGTACGGCAAGACCGTTCAGGGTGTGATCCGTTCGACCTTCCTGGTCGACGAGAAGGGCAAGATCGCCGTCGCGCAGTACAACGTCAAAGCCGCAGGCACGGCAACAGCCATTCAGAAGATTATCGCCGGAGTCGACTGACCCGCGTTACCGTCACACCCGGGTGATCGCGATGGCAGCCGACTTGGTGGAATCCACGACCGCGGCCCGTCCCGCGCCCGGCGGATGTCGGAGGATCACATCGTGGATCGCCGCATGAAGGAAAGCCACCAATAGTTGGGCCCTCCGGGGTGCACGGTGGGAGATCAGCAGGTGCAGTCGGTCATGTTCGTGTTGATCGACGATGCGGTCGACCGTCTGCTGCGAGCGCCGCTGCCGGGGGACTACCTTGCACTTGGTACGGATAGACAACGCCGCGATGACGCTCAGCAGCCGCGAGAGCGGTGTGTCGTCTGCCATGAGCATGGGACCAGTTTGACCTGATTTTTGCCAGGAGGATGGGACCACCTGGATTGCCAGTTATGGGACCACCGGCGCGTTGCGTCGGTGGTCTTTTCGTTTGTCGTTCGATCGCCGTGACGGATCGAGTCACGGAGGCGGGCGCATGGCGTTTCGGGAGGTCAGTGTGAGTGAGATCAGGGAAGTGCTGCGGTTATGGCTGGGAGTGGTACCGGGGTTGCCGGCACCGGGCCTGCGCACTATTGCCGGGCATTGCGGGGTGGACCGCAAGACGGTGCGCCGCTATGTGGAAGCCGCCCGAGCGGCTGGGTTGCGCCGGGAGTCCTGTGCGGATGTCCTTGATGACGAGTTGATCGGTGTGGTCGCCCAGGCGGTGCGCCCGGTGCGCCCGCATGGTCACGGTGCGGCCTGGGAGCAGCTGCTGGGGTTCGAGGAGCAGATCAGCGGATGGGTGGCCGGCAGCAAGGAGCAGCGGCCGTTGACGGTGACCAAGATCCATACCCTGCTGGCCCGTCAGGGGTGTGTGGTGCCGTATCGGACGTTGCACCGATTCGCCAGTGAGCGGTGCGGTTTCGGCCGCAAGGACACCACGGTGCGGGTCGCTGACGGGCAGCCGGGGATCGAGTGCCAGCTCGATTTCGGGTATCTGGGGATGCTCACCGATGCCGGCGATGGGCGCCGCCGCAAGGTGTACGCGTTGACCTTCACCGCGGTCTACAGCCGGCACATGTTCGTGTGGTTGTCCTACTCGCAGACCCTGGCGGCGGTGATCGCCGGCTGCCAGGCGGCGTGGGAGTTCTTCGGCGGGGTGTTCGCGGTGCTGATTCCCGACAACCTCAAACCGGTGATCGCCGCCGCCGATCCGGTCAACCCGCGGTTCACCGCGGGCTGGCTGGACTACGCCGCTCACGCCGGCTTCGCCACCGACCCCGCCCGGGTGCGATCCCCGAAAGACAAACCGCGGGTGGAGCGGGCTGTGCAGTACGTGCGCCGCAATTTCTGGGACGGGGAAACCTTCGCCGATCTGGCTGCCGCGCAGCGGGCTGCGATCACCTGGTGCGCCGATACCGCCGGCCAGCGTATCCACGGCACCACCTGTGCCCGCCCGGCCGCGGTGTTCACCGCCGAGGAGCAACCGGCGCTGCTGGCGGTGCCGCAGGCCTATGACGTGCCGATATTCAAAGCGGTCAAGGTCCACCGCGACTACCACGCCGAGGCCGGAAAAGCGCTGTACTCGCTGCCCGAGTGCTGGATCGGCCACACCCTGGACGTGCGGGCTGACACCGAGCTGGTCAAGTTCTACCACCGAGGCGTGCTGGTCAAGGTCCATCCCCGCCAGCCCGCCGGTGGGCGCAGCACCGACCCCCACGACCTGCCCGAGCACAAGGCCGGCTACGCGCTGCGTGACCTGGCGTCGTTGATCGGGGCCTGCGCGGCCCACGGCCCGCACATCGGGATCTACGCCGAACGCATCCTCGATGACCCGCTGCCCTGGACCCGGATGCGCACCGTCTACCGCCTGCTGGGCCTGGTCCGCCGCTACGGCGCCGACCGCGTCGAGCAAGCCTGCTCGCGCTCGCTGGACCTCGATGTCGTCGCGGTCACCAAGATCGCCGCGATGCTCGAGCGGGCCACCGAGACCGCCACACCCGCACTGCCCCGGGCAGCAGGAGACGCCCCGACACGCTTCTCCCGCGATCCGTCCGAATTCCGCACCACCCCACCACCACTGACCGTCATCGCCGCCACACCCACCGAGGGAAAACACTGACATGACCACCCACCGCGCACCCACCGAACCCGTCGGCGCCGATCTGACCCGGCTGCTCAAAACACTCAAACTCGGCGCCCTGGCCGACACCCTGCCCGAACGCGCCGCCCTGGCACGCCAACACAAACTCAGCCACATCGGCTTCCTCGAAACACTGCTCGCCGACGAGGTCTCCCGACGCGAATCCCGCTCCGCGGCCCTGCGCGGGGCCAAAGCCGGACTCGACCCCACCATGCGGTTCGACACCTGGACCGCACCGAAGGACCTACGCTACGACCGCACCCTGCTCGGCGATCTCGCCTCCCTGCGATTCCTCGACGAACACCAATCCGCGATCATCCTCGGACCCGTCGGCATCGGCAAAACCCACCTGGCTACAGCACTGGGCCACAACGCAATTCGACGTCGACACACCGTCTGGTTCGCCCGTGCCGACAAACTGTTCACCCGCCTACGGGCCGCCCGCCTGGACAACACCGTCGACACCGAGATCCGCCGACTGGCCACTATCGACGTCCTCATCATCGACGACTTCGCCCTGCGCCCCCTGGACGCCACCGAAACCAGCGACTTCTACGAGATCGCGGTCGAACGCCACCGCGCCAAGACCACGATCGTGACTTCAAACCGCGACCCGGCCGAATGGCTCACCATGACCGCAGACACCCTGCTGGCCCAATCAGCCACCGACCGGCTGACCTCCACCGCTCACACCCTGGTCATCGAAGGACCGTCCTACCGCCAACGCAACAAACCCAGCCGGCTTGACCCAAACCACCCGGCCAGCCATCCTCAATAACGCGCCAAGGTGGTCCCATCCCCCTGGCAATCAGGTGGTCCCATCACCGTGGCAAGCGACACGGTGGACTTCTACGCCGGTGGAACCACGACATCGTCGTCACGGCCACCGGCGACTCCAGGTGCGACTACCGTGACCGCGTCGAGATAGACGCGGGTGTCTTCACACCGATTGTGCTGCGGTACGCCCGCTGGTTTTACAAGACGCGCCAGCGCCGCTGGCGCGAACTTGCCGAGAACATCAAGGCCGCGGGCACGGCAGCGGCGGTCCAGGAAGTCATCGCCGAGACCGGCTGGCGAATGCCCTTCAGTTGAGGCGGTCCGGGCGTTTCGGCGCACGGGCACGCTGCCAGAGTCCGAAGCAAAGCGATGCCACCCCGGCCAGACCGGCCGTCCAGGCCAGCGGAATCAGGGCAAACGGTTCATGGAGCACACCGTCGGCATCGACCCAGGCGCCGATGGCTGCATACGCCACGAGCAATCCGGCGGCCAACGCCAGCAGGACCGCCCCGGCGAGCCGTGCACGTCCTCCCGGTCGGCTGCCCCGCCCGCCGCCGTCCTGCACGGTGCGAGACTACCGCGTCGCCAGCGCGTCCCTCTAGTTCATTTCCGCCTCAGCTGTAACACACGGCTTGGCAACACCGACATCACGGTCAAGTAACAGCTGCGGGTTTTCCGCGCAGGTGAACGACCGGAGGACCGATGTCGCTTCTTCGACGGGCCGGGGCAGTCGTCGTGTTGGCGCCGGTGATCGCAGTGGCGGTCATCGCCGCCCCGGTCCGGCCCCCGGTTGCGCTGGCCTGGGAACCCCAGATCGTGATGGCAGCCCACACCGCGACCCTTCCCGCCGGCGCCGGCGGGTCAGCCCGCAGGGCCCTGGCGCCGGGCGTCGGGTCCGAACGCGGACTGCAGGTCCAGACGATCCGCCTCAAACGCGCGATCAGCGCCCGCTTCCCCGAGATCCGCGACATCGGCGGCTGGCGTCCCGATCCGTTGAGGTGGCACCCCAACGGCCTGGCCATCGACGTGATCATCCCGAAGTGGGAAACCCCGGCTGGGCGGGCGCTGGGCGATCGCATCGCCCGGTTCGCTCTGGACAACGCCAAGCGGTTCAACGTCGAACACGTGATCTGGCAGCGGGTGTACCACCCGGCCGCGGGGAAGTCACAACTTATGGCCGATGTGGGCGATCCGGATGCCAACCACTACACCCACGTCCACATCGCCACCTACGGCGGCGGGTTCCCTTCCGGTGGCGAACGTTACTTCGACTGAGCGCCAAGCCTTTCCAGAAACAGCGCTTCGGTGACGGCGGCGCGTTCCAGCACCCCCAGGTGCAGGCTCTCGTTGACGCTGTGCGCTTGGGTACCCGGGTCCTCCACCCCGGTGACCAGGATCGTGGCATCGGGGAAGGCCGCGGCGAACTCGGCGATGAACGGGATCGAACCACCCATACCCATGTCGATAGGGTCGGCGCCCCACCCCTGCCGGAAGGCCGCTCTGGCGGCGTCGTAAACCGGACCGGAGGCGTCGATCGCATAGGGCTGGGCCAGGTCGCCCGGGGTGACGGTGACCTGCGCTCCCCACGGCGTGTGCTGCTCGAGGTGGCGGCTCAGGGCGGCCAGGTGCGCGGCCGGATCACCGCCGGGAGCCACCCGCAGACTCACCTTGGCGCGGGCCCGGGGGATCAGGGTATTGGAGGCCTTGTTGATCGGTGTGGTGTCGATGCCGATCACGGTGATGGCCGGTTTGGCCCAGAGCCGATCGGCGAGGGTGCCCGATCCGATCTCACCGACGCCGTCGAGCAACCCGGACTCGGTCCGGACCCATTGGGCATCGCGGTCCACCGGTGCCGCAGCACCCTCGTGCAGGCCGGCCACGGCGACGTTCCCGTCGTCATCGTGCAGGCTGGCCAGCAGACGCACCAGCGCGGTCAGGGCGTCGGGCACCACCCCGCCCCAGAGCCCCGAGTGCAGCCCGTGGTCGAGAGTGGCGACCTCCACGACGCAGTCGGCCAGACCGCGCAGGGAGACCGTCAGTGCGGGAATGTCAGTGGTCCAGTTGTCCGAGTCGGCGATGACGATGACGTCGGCCGCGAGTTTGTGTTGGTGAGCCGCCAGCAGCCGGCTCAGCGACGGCGACCCGCACTCCTCTTCGCCCTCGACGAAGACCGTCACCCCGACCGGCGGACGGCCGTGATGAGCCCGGAAGGCCGCGAGGTGAGTGGCGATACCGGCTTTGTCATCGGCGGTGCCGCGCCCGTACAGCCGGCCGTCGCGCTCAGTGGGCGCAAAAGGTGGCGAATCCCATTGCGCCGCATCGCCTTCGGGCTGGACATCGTGATGGGCGTAGAGCAGGACCGTGGGCGCACCCGCCGGGGCAGGATGGTGGGCGATGACGGCCGGCGCACCGCCCTCACTGACGATCTCCACTTGCGCGAACCCGGCCTCGCGCAGCAGTTCGGCGACCTTCTGCGCGCTGCGGTGCACCTCGGCGCGGCGGGCCGGGTCCGACCACACCGACTCGATGCGGACGAGGTCCTCGAGGTCGCGGCGGACTTGCGGGAGGACATCTCGAACTCGTGCGACCAGATCGTCCACAGCCGTTCACCTTTCGTGCGAGCAGACGCGAACGTCCCCGACACGCCGATGCTACGGGAGCTTTTATGTCTGTTCGCGGGGGGAATCTGGGGACTCGATGACCGCGACGGCTGCCGCAGTGTCGCCTTCGTGGGTCAGCGACACGTGGATGACGACGTCGGCGAGATGTTCGGCGATGGCACCGGTGAGCCGGACCTTGGGCCGGCCCCACATGTCGGTGATCACCTCGATGTCGCGGTGGATGCCCTCGGGCAGCATCGGGCGCTGGGCGAACCGCGATCCCGACCACGCCTTGATCACCGCCTCCTTGGCGGCCCAGCGCGCGGCCAGGTGGCGGGCGGCCAGTGAACTCTTGTCGGCCGCGTCACGGCGCTCACCGGGGGTGAACGTCTCAGCGAACACGGTGCCGGGCTGGTCGACCTGATCGGCGAAGTCGGGGATGAACACCAGGTCGATGCCCACGCCCACGATTGCCACGAGGCCCGACACTATCGGACGACGCGACGATCGAGAGGCGAAGCCGCGCTGAGGCGCGGGGAAATCAGACCGAGTAGGTGCCGTCGGCGCCCAGGCGGGCGTCGGGGTCGAGCAACATCGCGACCTCCTGTGGCTTCTCCGGCCCGTCGTGGCCGAACCGGCGATCGGCCGGCCGTTCATACATCGGCGGGCCTCCGGTCATGGCCTCGGCAAGCCGGCGCTGGCCGGCCAGTAGCCGGGCCCGGGAGCGCTGCAGATAATCTTCGCGCTGCGCGGCGTCCAGGCAGGCGAGGAAGGCCTGCGGATGCACCAGGGCGATGAGACCGGACACGTGGCCGAAGCCCAGGCTGGTGACCAGACCCGCCTTCAACGGCAAGTGCCCGCCCAGGTGCAGGGGCTGGCGCGGCCAGACGAAATGGCCGGCGTCGGCGAGTTCGTCGTCCACGCAGTCCAGACTGCGGTTGGGCGGGATCACCCCGTCGCGCAGAACCTGACACAGGCCGATCATCTGGAACACTGCCGCCCCGCCCTTGGCATGCCCGGTCAGGCTCTTCTGGGACACCACGAACAGCGGATTGCCGGCCGAACGGCCCAGCGCGTCGGCCAGCCGCTCGTGCAGGTCGGTCTCGTTGGGGTCGTTGGCCAGCGTCGAGGTGTCGTGTTTGGAGATGACCGCGATGTCGTCGGCACCGATGCCGAGCTTGCGCAGTGCACGGGCAAGCGCCGAGTCGGGTCCGCCGCGCCCGGCGCCCAGAGCGCCGAGCCCGGGTGCCGGAATCGAGGTGTGCACACCGTCGGCGAAGCTCTGCGCGAAACCGACCACCGCCAGCACCGGCAGCCCCATCTTCAGGGCCAGGTCACCGCGGGCCAGCAGGATGGTGCCACCGCCCTGGGCTTCCAGGAAGCCGAGCCGACGGCGGTCATTGGCGCGGGAGATCTTCGCGTCACTGATCCCGCGGGCCCGCATCATCTCGGTGTCCGCCGTCGCGGCCATGTCGCCGAAGCCGGTGATGGCATCGGAGGTCATGTCATCGAACCCGCCGGCGACCACCAGTTCGGCCTTCCCGAGCCGGATCTTGTCGACACCCTCCTCGACCGAGACCGCGGCGGTGGCACATGCACCGACCGGGTGGATCATCGCCCCGTATCCGCCGATGTAGGACTGCATCACATGGGCGGCAACAACATTCGGTAGAACCTCCTGCAAAATATCGTTCGGCTTGGGCGTGCCGAGCAGATTGCCGTGGAACATGGTCTGCATGCTGGTAAGTCCACCGATGCCGGTTCCCTGGGTGCTGGCCACCAGGCTGGGATGAACCCAGCGCATCAATTCGGCCGGGGTGAAGCCGGATGACAGGAATGCGTCGACGGTGGCTACCATGTTCCACAGTGCCACCCTGTCCACCGAGGCGACCATGTCGGCGCTGATGCCCCACACCGTCGGGTCGAACCCGGTTGGGATCTGAGCGCCGACGGTACGGGACAGCCTGGCCTTACGCGGAACGCGGATCTCGGTGCCCGCCTTGCGGATCACCTCCCAGTCCCCGGAGTCGGTCAAGGGGCGAACGATGGTGTGATCGGGGTCGGCCTGCTCGAAGGCTCGGGCCTCAGCCTCCGAGGAAACCACGAAGCCGAAGTCCCGGTCGAGGAAGACACTGACCAGAAGTTCGGTGCAGTGATCGGCCTCCAGCGCCCCGTCGTCGACGAATTCGCGGATGCCGCAACGCGCCACGACGGCGTCGTGGTAGCGCTCGACGATCTGTTCCTCGGGCACCGGATCGCCGGTGGTGGTGTCATACCAACCCGGCTTGGGATCATTCTCCCAGGTGACCATGCCGGTCGTCCACGCCAGTTCCAGCACGCCGGCGGCCGACAGTTCCCCGGAGACCTCCATCTCGAAGCGGGTACGCGACGAACCGTACGGCCCGAGTTCGGCGCCGCCCACGATAACGACGAGGTCGGCAGGGTCGACGTCGAGATCGGGCCAGGCGGGCGGCGGCGCCCCGTGGTGGCCGCGCGGCGGCGACGGCAGCGCGGCGATCGTGTTGTCCGCGGGGTCCGGTCGATCCTGCGTTGCCGCGGCGGTCATTTCGGCGCGCGCACGGGCAGCCAGGTCGGCCATGTCCAGTTTGACGTCGCCGAGTCCGCCGGTGAGGTCGACCTTCAGCGGGGCGACCGCGGCATCGACTCTGGCCTCGGCCGTGCACAGGTCGAGCAGCATCGCCGCCATCTCGTCGGTGGTGTAAGTGGTCACCCCGGCGTCCTCGACGGCATCGACGACGGCGTCGTTGTGGCCCATCAGACCGGTGCCCTTGGTCCAGCCGATCAGTGCGTGGGCGATGGTGACCCGCTGCGCCCATGAGGATTCCGCGGCCCATCGAGCGACGACCGCATCCAGGGCGGATTTGGACTCGCCGTAGGCGCCGTCCCCGCCGAACATGCCCCGGTTGGGCGAACCGGGCAGCACCACGTGCAGCCGGGAGTCGATATCGCGGTCCGCGCCGATGGCCGCGCATCCGCCGATGAGCCGTTCCACGGCCCACAGCAGCACCTTCATCTCCATCTCCGAGCGCGCGCCGGCTTCGCTCAGGTCACCGGCCACCCTGGGTGCGGCGAACGGAAAGAGCAGCGTCGGCGTCTGAGCGTCCTTAACGTGGATGGATTGCGGCCCAAGGCTTTCCGTCTGCTCGTTGCCGACCCAGTCGACCAACGCGTCGATGTCGGCGTAGGAGGCCATATTCGCCGGGACCACCCACAGCGCCGCACCGAAGCGAGCATTGTCGCGGTAAAGCGCCTTGTAG
>VERS01000029.1 GCA_018882545.1 Mycobacterium sp. | reverse complement strand
TGGGCCTGGCTGGGCTGCTGGCGGCAGGCACGATGATCGCCGGCGCGGGTGGGCTTGTGGTGTTCGGCTCCGCACTGGTCCTGGGATCGCTGCTGCAACGTCGGCGCGCTCTGGACCGGATGGCCCGCGTGGTGGTCCCGACCGGACTGATCCTCGCTGGGGCGCTGCTGTCGCGGTACCCCTGGCGCTCGGTGGACGGATACATCGGTAACTCTGCGTGGGTACAACTGTTCGCGCTGATCGCCCTGGCCGCACTGGTCGCCTCGCTGCTGCCGGTGCCGCGGCGACCCCGATCTGACGTCGTCGCATCTGACGCTGATGCCAAGATGGCGCCGGCGATAGAATTCCGTGGTGCGGACCACCATCCGGAAGCGCCGTAGCTGAGGTGTTCGATGAGGGCGTCTCCATTGATGTGCTGCGCTGACGTCAACGGTCTGGTCGATGCGCACCGGGCGCTGGACTCCCGCAACCAATAACCCGGAAGCAATAACCCGGAAGCGAGACACATGACCGTGCAAACCGTCCGGGGCTCGATACCGGCCGCCGCTCTGGGCGTCACTCTGATGCATGAGCACGTCTTCGTGCTCTCCCCGGAGATCATGGCGAACTATCCGGAGGGCTGGGGGGACGAGCAGGCCCGCGAGCAGGACGCCGTGGAAAAACTCAACGCCCTCAAGAACGCCGGAGTGGACACGATAGTCGACCCCACCGTGATCGGACTGGGTCGGTACATTCCGCGGATCCAGCGGATCGCGGCGCAGACCGATCTGCACATCGTGGTGGCCACCGGCGTCTACACCTACAACGACGTCCCGATGTACTTCCATTTCACCGGACCGGGCACCGCGCTGGACGGTCCGGAGCCGATGGTCGACATGTTCATCCGGGACATCACCGAGGGCATCGCCGACACCGGGGTGAAAGCCGCGATCCTCAAGTGCGCCACCGACGAAGCCGGCCTCACCGTCGGGGTGGAGCGGGTCCTGCGAGCGGTGGCCCGGGCCCACCGCGCCACCGGTGTGCCGATCACCACCCACACCCATGCGCACACCCGGCGGGGCCTGGATCAGCAGCGGATCCTTGCCGACGAAGGTGTCGACCTGAGCCGGGTGATCATCGGCCACAGCGGAGACACCACCGACTTGGACTATCTGGAGGAATTGATCGCCGCCGGCTCCTACCTGGGCATGGACCGGTTCGGCCTGGAAAACATCCTCAGCTTCGCCGACCGGGTGGAGACCGTGGTGAAGATGTGTCAACGCGGCCATGCCAACCGGATGGTGCTGGCCCACGACGCCTCCTGCCACATCGACTGGCTTCCGGAGGCCGCGTTGCCGGTCGTCCTGCCCAACTGGCATTACCTGCACATCCACAACGACGTGTTGCCGGCGCTTAGGCAGCGCGGCGTGACCGAGGAGCAGATCACCACGATGCTGGTCGACAACCCCCGCGCCATCTTCAGCCACGGCGGCGGGTACTGATGGCCCCGACCCCCGACGGACCGCGGCAACCCGCCCCGCCGATCGGGACGCAACTGAGCCGGCTGGCCGAACAGGAACCGCAGGCTCCCGCGGTCACCCACGACGGGCGCACCCTCACCCGCGCACAGTTGGACGCGTTCACCAACCGGCTCGCCCGCGCATACGCGGAACTGGGCGTGTGCCGGGGTGACTACGTCACCGTCGCGCTGGGAAACTCCCTGGAGTGGGTCCAGGCTGTCGTCGCCATCTGGAAGCTGGGGGCGGTCCCCCAGCCGCTGTCGTCGCGGCTGCCCGACGTCGAATACGGTCACCTGCTGGATCTGAGGGAGCGGGCGCTGCTCGTGGGCAGACCCGACCCGCGAGGACAGGTGCCGTTCGTGCGAGGCGACTTCCAACCGGACGGCTTTTCCGATGACCCACTGCCCGAGGCGGTTTCGCCATCGCTGAAGTCGATGGCCTCCGGCGGCAGCACGGGCCGGCCCAAGCTGATCGAAGCCGGTGGCGACGGCCGGTTCCAGGGTTTGGTGGTGGCGCAGATGATGGGCAACCTTCCCAGCGACACCCAACTGGTGTCAGTTCCCCTGAGTCACAACACCGGATTCACCTCGGCCACCATGGCTTTAGCAACCGGCCAGCACCTGGTACTGATGAGCCGCTTCGACCCGGCACTGTTCCTGAGTTTGATCACCGAGTACCGGGTCAACTATCTAGCGACCGTGCCGACCATCATGCAGCGGCTGCTGCCGGTATACCGGGCCGATCAGGCCGGCCTACGGGCCTTCGACCTGTCCTCGGTGCGGCGCTGGTGGCACCTGGCCGCACCATGCCCGCCCGCCGTCAAACAGGCCTGGATCGACATCCTCGGCCCGGAGGTGGTGTGGGAACTCTATGGCGGCACCGAACTTCAGGCGCTGACCTTCATCAGCGGCACCGAGTGGCTGGACAGGCGCGGCTCCGTGGGCCGGGTGGTCGCCGGTGAGATGAAGGTCCTCGACGACCGCGGCAATGAGTGCCCGCCGGGGGTGGTCGGCGAGATCTACCTGCGGCCCCGGCCCGGTAGCAGCCCGACGTATCGCTACATCGGCAGCACCGCCAAAAGCCGGCCGGATCCGCTGGGAGCCTGGGACTCGCTGGGCGACCTGGGCTGGTTCGACGCCGACGGCTACCTCTACCTGGCCGACCGGCGGGTGGACATGTTCACCGTGGGCGGCCGCAACGTCTCCCCCGCCGAAATCGAGAACGCATTGGCCGAACATCCCGCCGTGCTGTCCTGTCTGGTGGTGGGGGTCCCGCACGCCGACCTGGGTCAGGTGCCGCACGCCCTGGTACACACCGAGGCGAGCCTCGGCGCGGCGGACGTCACATCCTTCGTCGCCGAGCGACTGGCCGAATACAAGGTCCCGCGCAGCGTGGAGTTCGTCGACACCCCGCTGCGTGATGACGCCGGCAAGGCTAGACGCACCGCGGTGCGCGATCAGGTCATCGCGCGACTCGCCGCGGCATCGTCGACTCCGGACGGCCGCCTCAGTGCGCAACCGCGGGCTCAGGGGTGTCAGTGACAGAGCTGTCCAGCGGCGGCGGCTTGCGGTCCAGGCTGCTGCGGCGATACTCCCAGCGCCGCAGGGCATTCCGGCACGGGGACTCGATCAACGCATAGCTGACCGCCGCCATGGCGAAACCCAGGACGGTGGTCAGCACGAACACCACGATGAGATCGCCATTGAACATGAACTTCCCGATCATCGGGAACACCATGACCAGCGCGGCGAGATGCCAGATGAACAACCCGTAGGACCACCGGCCCAGGGTCACCATGATGCGGCTGCCCAGGATCCGGTGCGGAGCCTCCGGGCGGTCCAGTACCAGCGGCGCCAGCAGCGCGCCGGCGACCACCGCGCCCATCGAGGTTCGAACCACGAACTGGCCCAACGTGGCCGGGACCAGATCCTTGGGCCCGGCCAGCGGCGAGGCCGAGATCAGATAGGCCACCAACGCAATCCCGTAGATCATCCACGGGTTGCGAGCCAACCGGTGCGGCCAGCCCAGGCGACCTTTCTCGGCCGGGCTGACGGTCCACTCGGCCAGCAGCATGCCGGCGGCGAACCAGGAGGCATAAGCCGGCGGCCAGTTCAGGAAATTGACACCTTCGGCGGTGTGAATCGGCAGCAGGCCCCAGGCCAGACTGGCCACAGCTACCGCAGCGATCGCCGGCACCCGGGCGCGCACCGGCAACCGATATGCGAAAAAGGCCAGCAGTGGCAACGCGAGGTAGAAGGTGACCTCCACCGACAGGCTCCACATCTGGGTGAGTCCGGCGGTCAGGGTGAGCGGCACGTAAACCTGGGTCAGCGTCAGGTTGGCCAACCACACGGTGAGGCTGGCGCGGTTGGCCTCCGGTAGCAGGGTCAGGATCACCACCACCGCCACCAGATAGGCCGGCATGATCCGCACCAGCCGGGACCGCAGGTAGTGACCGGTTGGTGGCCGGTGCCGCAATCCGCGGGCGGCGGCGGCGTGACCACGCCACAGCAAAAAGCCCGACAGGGCGAAGAACACCGCGACGGCCAGATCGAATCGGTGCAGCAAACGACCGATCACCCCGTCGGCGGTCCCGGTCTGAAATGCCACGTGGGTCAGCACCACCCCCATCGCCGCGCAGGCCCGCATACCCTCGACGGCGGGCAGGAAGGCTCGGGTCCCGCCGACCTGCCCGGGCTGCAATGCCATACCCGCCAGTGTGCCCTGCCCGTCTTTTCCCTGCGTCCCGGGTTCGGCCGGGTTCCGGCTGTTAGGGTCAACTCGGTTACCGACCGCGCGAAGGAGGCCTAGGCAGCGTGAACCGCGCAAGCTTGTTACGTCTCGCGGCGCTGGGCCTCATCGGACTCGGATCAGCCCTGCTGATCGCCGCGGTGCTGCTGGCCACCTACACCGCGGGCAAGATCCGCAAGATCCCGCTGAGCATCGACCAGACCCTGGTCTCGGCCGGGACCGGCACCGCGCTGGATCCGGCTTCGCTGTCGGGGTCGCGCTTCGTCGTCGACAAGAACGTCCCGCTGGTCTCCCAGCAGGCGATGACGGTGGAGACCCCGGCCAATGCCGAGGTGGTGACATTCCAGGTGGGCACCACGGTGCGCCGCAACGACAAACAGAAGGACAGCGGCCTGCTGCTGGCCATGGTCGACACGGTGACGTTGAACCGCAGCTCCGCTGAGGCGGTGTCCGACGACGACCGGCCCGGCGGCTCGGTGCAGAAACCCCGGACCATCGAGGACGACAAACCGGCCACCAATATCGCGCTGCCGCATTCCGGGCTGTCCTACCGGTTTCCGTTCAACACCGAGAAGAAGTCCTACCCCTACTTCGACCCGATTGCGCAAAAAGCCTTCGATGCCAATTACGAGGGCGAGGACGACGTCAACGGCCTGACCACCTACCGCTTCACCCAGAACGTGGGTTACGACGCCGACGGCAAGCTCGTCGAACTGATCAAATACGCCTCGCTGTACGACAAGAACGAGGACGGCGAGGTGACCGCCCGCGCCGAACTCTGGGGGATCGCCAGCGACGACCCGTACGAGCCGATCAAGATGACCCGGTACTACGCCGCGCAGCGCACCTTCTGGGTCGATCCGGTGAGCGGAACCATCGTCAAGGCCCAGGAGCGCGCCAACCACTACTACGCGCGCGATCCGCTCAAGCCCGAGGCGGCCTTCGCCGATTACACGGTGACCTCCACCGAGCAGACCGTCGAGTCGCAGGTCGCGGCGGCACGCGCCGAGCGCGACCGGGTGGCGCTGTGGTCGCGCATCCTGCCGATCACCCTGGCCGCCGCCGGGGTGGTGAGCCTGATCGGCGGCGTGTTGCTCGGCCTGTTCAGCAACCGGGTGGAGGCGGCGCTCCCCGAGGCCAGCGAGGACGACATCGGCATCGGGCTGTTCGGCAGGGACGAGACGGGCCCGATGCCTGCCGCGCAGGCGCCCACGGAGAAGATTCCCACCCGTCGACCGGAGCCCCCGCCCCCGCGACGGTGACCGTGCCGGCCCGGTGGGCCCTTCCGGGGTACGCCCTGCTCCTAGCCGTTGTCGTGACAGCGCCCCTGCTGGCACCCGGCTACCTGTTGATCCGCGATGCGGTCTCGACACCGCGTTCCTATCTCTCCGACGGGGCCCTCGGCCTCGGCGAGTCCGCACCGCGTGCGGTACCGCAGGATTTCGCGATCGTCGTGCTGTCGGCCGCCCTGGACGGCGGCGTGCTGGTGAAGGGTCTGCTGGTGGCGGCGCTGATGCTTGCGGGCTGGGGCGCGGGTCGGGTGGCCGCCGAACTTCTCCCGGAGGCGGGCCTGCCGGGCCAACTGGTCAGCGCCACGGTGGCGGTGTGGAATCCCTTTGTCGCCGAACGTCTTCTGCAAGGGCATTGGAGTCTGCTGCTGGCCTACGGTTGCCTACCCTGGGTGGCCCGGTCGGTGATGGATCTGCGGAACGCAGGCCCCAACCTGGGCCGGTGGGCGGGGCTGGCGTTCTGGGTCGCCCTGGCCGGGCTGACCCCCACCGGCGCCGTACTCGCGGCGATGGTGGCGCTGGTCTGCCTGGCCGTACCGGGAACCGGGGTGCGGCGCCGGCACGGCGCGGGCGCTGTTGTGGTCGTGAGCGCACTGGCCGCGGTCCCGTGGGTGGCCGCGTCACTGCTGGGCAGCGGACTGGCCAGCACCCGTGCGGACGGCTTGGCGGCGTTCGCGCCACGGGCCGAACCGCTGCTGGGCACCCTGGGCAGTCTCGCCGGGCTGGGCGGGATCTGGAACTCCGAGGCGGTACCGGCCAGCCGGACAACCGGATTCGCACTGTTGGGCACGGTGGTTCTGCTGGGGGTGGTGGCTTGCGGTGTTCCGCTGCTGGTGCGCCGCCGGACCGGCACCCCGCTGTTGGGTCTGGCAGTGGCTGCCGTCCTGCTGCCGGCGGCACTGGCCACCGGACCCGGCCTCGCGCTGTTGCGGGCGGCGGTCGAGACGGTCCCGGGTCTGGCGGTCCTGCGGGATGGGCAAAAATGGGTCGCGCTGGCGATGCCGGGCTACGCGCTGGCCGCCGCGGGCGCCGTGCTGGTCCTGCGGCGCTGGCTGTGGCCAGGGATGGCGGCGCTGCTCTGCTGTGTCGCGGTTCTGGCGGCGCTGCCCGATCTGGCGCTGGGGGTCGGCGGGAAGCTGCGCTCGGTGCGCTACCCGCCGGGGTGGCAGCAGATCGCCGACCGGATCAACGCCGATCCGGCGCCGGTGGCGGTGCTGCCGGCAGCCACGATGCGCCGGTTCGGGTGGGCCGGCCCCGCCCCGGTGCTCGATCCGGTGCCACGATGGGTGCGCGCCGAGGTGCTCAGCACCGGTGACCTGCTGGTGTCCGGGCAGGTCGTGCCCGGCGAGGGTATCCGGGCCCGGGCGGTGCAGCGGATGCTCGAATCGGGCGCCGGGCCGGAGGCGCTGGCCAGTGCCGGGGTCGGCTGGCTGCTGGTGGAGTTCGGGACACCGGGTCCGATGGGCTCCGGCCAGACCCTCTCCCAGCTGCCGGTGGCCTACGCCGACGGCGACGTGGCGCTGTATCGGGTCGGCGGCACGGCCGCTCCGGCGCCGCGGGCGCGCCGCATCGCGATGGTCGTCGCGCACCTGGTGTGGGCCGCCACCCTCATCCTGGGCGCCGTCGGATCGGCGGTGGCCTGGACCCGTCGGCCCGGTCAGTCCGGCGGACGGCCGTGACGCCGCTCGTAATCGGCCCGGATCCGGGCGTCGCGGCGGCGGGTGCGTTCCTCGACCAGATCCGGATCCAGTCCGTGCTGCCGCAACCGGTGAGCCCGCCAGATCTTGTCCAGCGCGTGGGCGAAGTACACGAAGGGCAGTAGCAGCAGTGCGCTCATCGCCAGATGCATGCCGACGCTGGCCGGCAGCAGCCACAGCGGCGCCACGATGATGATCGCCGGGATGCTGACCCGCACCAGCGTGCGCAGCCGGGCGCCCGGTCCGGCCAGGTCCTGAGCCACCCAGTCGTCCATCTCCGGCGGCAGTACCTTGCCACAGCAGTAAGCGATGTACTGCAACGGTTTTGGCCGGGCGGCGCTCACGGCGTTATCACCCCGCTGATACGCCCGCCGGCGTAGACGGTTTCCAGCACGGTCCGCATCGCGGCCGCAGTCTGCGGCCAGGAGAACTCGCGGCTTCTGGCCTCGGCCTTGGCGCCGAGTTCCTCCCGCAGCACCCGGTCGCCGAGCAGTTCCTCGAGACGGTTGACCAACTCGCCGTGACTGTCGACGAGCAGGCCGGTGACGCCGTCGACAATCGAGTCCGTGAGGCCGCCGGAGGACCGGTAGCCGATGGTCGGAATCTTCTGCCGGGCCGCCTCGACGACCGCCAGACCCCAGCCCTCCTTGCGGGAGGGCAGCACATGGACCCAGGAGCGTTGCACCAGAACGTGTTTGGTGGCGTCGTCGACGTGACCGTGAAAGGTGACCGCCTCGGCGATGCCGAGCCGCTGGGCATGCTCGACAAGCCTGTCCTGCCACCATCCGCCGCCGACGACGTCGAGGTGTAGATCGGGTACCCGCGGCAGCAGCTGCGCCACCGCGTCCAGCGCGTCCTCGATCTGCTTGTGCGGAACGAGGCGGGACAACACCACAACACGCGGGGTCGCCGAGGGATGCCCGGTCAGGGTGTGCGGCGGCGCCTCGTCCAGACCGTTGCGGACCACCGCGACCCGGCCGCTGTCGACGCCGAGGTCGGCCAGATCGCGCGCGGACGGCAGCGACACGGTGACGTACTGGTTGCGGCGGTGCAGCCACGGCGACAGCCGGGACTCGACGAGCCATCCGATCCGACTGAGTACTCGTCCGGCGACCGGCCACTGTTCGCGATGGCAGTGGTGCACGAGCACCACCACCCGCCGCCCGAAGGCAAGCCGCGCCAGGAAGGGCAGCCCGTTTTGGCTGTCGATCACCACATCGGGGCGGACCTGCCGGAGCGGTCCGAGGCCTACCCGGGACGCCACCATGGCCAGTCCGGCCCGGATGTAGACGGTGTAGCGGCCACCGCCGCGGCTGATCCGCACGCCGTCGACCGAGTCGACCCGGGCGGCGCCTTCATAGCGGGCGGTGCGCAAGGTGACATCGACCCCGGCGTCGGCCAACAGCGAGCCGATCCGCTGCAGGTAGGTCTCGCTGCCGCCGCCCTGCGGATGTCCGGTGTCGCGCCAGCACAGCATCAGCACGGAGCGAACGGAACCGGACATCACCGTTGAGCCTATCGCCCGGGTCGCTAGGGTCGGTGCGGTGCCGGTGACCGATGCCTTCACTCGGCGGGCGACGCTGGGCCGTTCGGTACGCCTGCTGTCCGCCTTTCGTTATGAGCAGTCCGACCCGGACCGGTTCTACGGCGCCCTCGCCGCAGACACCGCCGCTATGGTGACCGGGTTGTGGCACCGGTACGGCTGCGGCCGGGGCACGACGATCCTCGACGTCGGCGGCGGTCCGGGCTACTTCGCGACGGCGTTGACCCGGGCGGGGTGGAGCTACATCGGCGTGGAACCGGACCCGCGGGAAATGCATGCCGCCGACCACTTCGGCCGGGGCGGGCCGGGCACCTTCGTGCGGGCCTCCGGCCTGGCGTTGCCGTTCGCCGACAGCAGCGTCGATGTGTGCCTGTCCTCCAATGTCGCCGAACACGTGGCAGCGCCCTGGCGGCTGGGTACCGAGATGCTGCGGGTGACTCGGCCCGGCGGCCTGGCGATCTTGTCCTACACCGTGTGGCTGGGGCCGTTCGGCGGCCACGAGACCGGCCTGTGGCACTACCTCGGCGGTGACCGGGCGGCGCGCCGCTACACCCGGCGGCATGGGCATCCGCCGAAGAACGACTACGGGTCGTCGTTGTTCGCGGTGTCGGTCACCGAGGGTCTGCAGTGGGCTCGGTCCACCGGCGCTCTGGTGGCCGCGTTCCCCCGCTACCACCCGCGATGGGCGTGGTGGCTGACATCGGTTCCCGGGGTCCGGGAATTCCTGGTGAGCAACCTGGTGCTGGTGTTGCGCAGAAAGTGACACAGGTTCTCGGCGACGCAGATCCTCGGTACTGTGATGTCCATGACACAGGCGGCCTACAGGACCGAATTCGACAAGTTGTTCATCGGCGGCAAGTGGGTGGAGCCGTCGAGCACCGAGGTCATCGAGGTTTACTCGCCGGCCACCGGCGAATACGTCGGACGGGTGCCGATGGCGGCGGCGGCCGACGTCGATGCCGCCTGCGCGGCCGCGCGCAAGGCCTTCGACAAGGGCCCGTGGCCGCGGATGACGCCGCAGGAACGCCAGGCGGTGATCTCCAACGCGGTCAAGGTGATCGAGGACCGCGCCGATGAGCTGAAGTTTCTGCTCAAGGCCGAGACCGGTCAGCCCCAGCTGATCATCGACATGATGCAGTACGGCGCGGCGGTATCCGGTCTGCAGTATTACGCCGCGGCAGCGGAGA
>VERS01000606.1 GCA_018882545.1 Mycobacterium sp. | reverse complement strand
GTGCGTAACCACACCCGCCGGGTGCTCAACCGCCGGCAGGGCGCGGCCGCGGCCGGCGAAGCGGGGTCGAGTGCCGACAGTGTCGACGGCGCCACCGGGCAGGTCGCCGCCGGGGTGGCGGCGGTCGGCGCCGGGGCGCAACCGGCACGCCCCCTGCGGCCCAGCCGCCCCGCCGGCAAACGGCAACGTTAGGTCGTGGGTTTGAGTGGGGCTCTGAGGCGCCGTGCTGCGGCGGCCGCTGCGCTGGTCGTGCTGGCTCCGGTTGCGCTGGCCGGGTGCTCGGAGAAGGCCGCCGCAGAGGTCAACTACGCCATCGACGGACTTTTGACCACCTACAACACCAACACCGTCAGCGGCGCCGCCTCGGGCGGGTCGCAGGCGTTCGCCCGCACTCTCACCGGGTTCACCCTGCACGGTCCGGACGGGCAGGCGATCACCGACAGCGACTTCGGCACCGTCTCGGTGATCGGGCGCGAGCCGCTGGTGGTCGACTATCAGATCGCCGACAACGCGGTGTACTCCGACGGTAAGCCGATCACCTGCGACGATATGCTCCTGACCTGGGCGGCGCAGTCCGGCCGGTTCGCCGGTTTCAACGCGGCCAGCAAGGCCGGCTACCTCGACATCGCCGGCGTCGAGTGCCAGTCCGGCCAGAAGAAGGCCCGGGTGACGTTTCTGCCGTTGCGGGCGATCGCGGACTACAACCAGTTGTTCACCGCCACCTCGTTGATGCCCGCGCATGTGCTCGGCGACCAACTCGGGATGGACGTCACCGCGACGTTGCAGAGCGGCGATCCGGCGGCGATCGGGCGGATCGCCGAGGCCTGGAACACCACCTGGGACCTCAAACCCGGCCTGGACGCCGAGGCGCTCAAGCGGTTCCCGTCCTCCGGGCCCTACAAGATCGACTCGGTTCTCGACGGTGGCGCCGTGGTACTCACCGCCAACGACCGCTGGTGGGGCGCCAAACCGCTGACCAAGCGGATTACCGTGTGGCCGCGCGGTGTGGACGTCCAGGACCGGATCGACGACGGCAGCTACCACGTGGTCGACGTGGCCACCGGATCATCGGGCACCCTGACCACTCCCGACGGGTACCAGCGCACCGAGATCTCCTCCGCCGGAATCGAACAGTTGATCTTCGCTGCCCAGGGCCCGCTGTCCACCCCGGAGGCCCGGCGTGCGGTGGCCTACTGCGTGCCCCGGGATCTGATCGCGGCAAACGCGGGGATGCCGATCGCCCAGACCAGGCTCAACCCGGCGATCGAGGATGCCTACACCGTGCTGGAGACCGGGCCGCTGGCCGACCAGTACAACGTGTCCAATCCGGAGGCCGCACTGGGTGCCAACGGGGGGCAGCCGCTGACCATGCGGCTGGGCTACCAGGCGCCCAACCCCCGGCTCGCCGCCACCGTCGCCGCGATCACCCAGGCCTGTGCGCCGGCCGGCATCACGGTCGTCGATGCAACCTCAGACACCACCGGCCCGCAGACGCTGCGGGACGGCCAGATCGACGCCCTGCTGGCCAGCACGGGCGGGGCGGCGGGCAGCGGCTCCACGGGTTCCTCGGCCATGGACGCCTACACACTGCACTCCGGCAACGGCAACAACCTCCCCGGCTATGCCAACCCGCAGATCGACGGCATCATCGCCGCGCTCGCGGTGACCACCGACCCCAAGGAGCAGTCCCGGCTGATCGGCGACGCCGCCCCGATTCTGTGGACGGACGTGCCGACCCTGCCGCTGTACCGCCAGCAGCGCACCGTGATTTCCACCAGCCGGATGTTCGGGGTGCAAGCCAACCCGACCAAGTGGGGGGCCGGATGGAACATGGACCGCTGGCGGCTGGAGCCGTGAGCGCAGTGGCAGCGGAGCCGTGAGCGCGGGGGGACAGTCCAGTGAGCAGGTCGCCGGGATCATCGCCGCGCTAACCCGGCAGGTTCCGGATTTCCCCGAACCGGGTGTGCTGTTTCGGGATCTGACCCCGGTGCTGGCCGACGACCGGGGACTCGCGATGGTCGCCGACGCGCTGGCGCGGGCCGTCGCCGGGGCCGACCTCGTCGCCGGGATCGACGCCCGCGGCTTTCTGCTCGGCGGCGCGGTGGCTCACCGGCTGGGAGTGGGCGTGCTGGCGATTCGCAAGGGCGGCAAGCTGCCGCCACCGGTGCACCGCGGCGCCTACACCCTCGAGTACGGCAACGCCACCCTGGAAATCCCTGCTGAGGGTGTCCAGCTCGCCGGCCGGCGGGTCGCCATCGTCGACGATGTGCTGGCCACCGGCGG
>VERS01000605.1 GCA_018882545.1 Mycobacterium sp. | reverse complement strand
GACCGGGGCGCCGGGTGAACCAGGATCGGAACCCGAGCCGGATCACCCAGCAGGCGGCGGATCACCGCAACCCCGGCGGGGTCGGTGAGCACCGCCACCGCCCCGGCCGTGACGGCCGAGCCGGCGAACTGGGCGCCGTGGACGGTCGCCCCGGGCAGGGCGGCGAACAGATCGCCGGGCACGGCGTCCTGCGCCCGCAGGGTCACCCCGCTGACACGGACGTCCGGGACGCCCGCGCCGTCGGCGGCATGGGCATTCACGCTGGTGGCCAGCCGGGTCAACGGGAGGCCGGGAACAGCGACGGGGCGCAGGACACTGGTCACCGCCGGTCACCTCCGCCTCTCCCGCCCAGTCGGCTTCTCACCCTACCGAGGGCCGGCCCCTCGACGGGTCAGGTGGCTTGCAGGGTGAGGGGCGGACCGGGGTCCGGCGAGAGCGGCACATTCTCCCGCTGCATCAGCCAGCCTGCGATGTTGTGGAACAGCGGTGCGGCCGAGTGGCCGGGCGTCCCGTCGGAGTTGCGGCCGGGGGCGTCCAACATCAGGCCGATCACATAGCGCGGCGCATCGGCCGGGGCCATCCCGGCGAAGGTGATCCAGTAGACGTCGTCGTAGTAGCAGCCGCAGGCCGGATTGATCTGCTGGGCCGTGCCGGTCTTGCCGGCCATCTGATAGCCCGCGACCGCCGCAGCCGGCCCGGTGCCCTGCTGGGTACCGGTCGGATCGCGCTGGACCACAGCGCGGAGCATGTTGCGCACCGTGTGCGCCGTCTCCGGGGATACCACCCGGATACCCTCGGGCTGCTGTTCCTCGGCACCGCTGCCGTCCGGGGCGATGACGGCCTTGACGATCCGGGGTGGGATCCGCACCCCGTCATTGGCGATCGCCTGATACATGCCGGCCATCTGCAGCAGTGTCATCGAAAGCCCCTGCCCAATGGGCAGATTCGAGAAGGTGCTACCCGACCACTGGTCGATCGGAGGCACGATACCGGCACTCTCGCCGGGCAGACCCACATTGGTTCGCTGACCCAGACCGAACTTGCCGAGCATCTCGTAGTACCGCTCCGGCCCCAGTCGCTGGGCCAGCATCAGCGTGCCGACATTGGAGGACTTCCCGAACACCCCGGTGGTGGTCAGCGGGATCACCCCGTGGTCCCAGGCGTCCCCGACAGTGACCCCTCCCATGTTGATCGAGCCCGGTACCGAGAGAACTTCCCCGGGGTTTGACAGTCCGAACTCGATGATCGAGGCCGCGGTGACGATCTTGTTGACCGAACCGGGCTCGAACGGTGAGGTCACCGGCAGGTTGCCGATCTGCCGGTCGGACTGGCGTCCGATGTCCTGGCTCGGGTCGAAGGTGTTGTCGTTGGCCATCGCCAGCACCTCGCCGGTCTTGGCGTCCAGAACCACCGCGGAGACGTTGCGCGCCCCGGAGGCGTCCTTGGCCAGTTGTACTTGCTGCTGGACATAGAACTGGATGTCGTCGTCGAGGGTCAGTTGCACCGTCGATCCGTCGACCGCCCGGTGGCGGTTGCGGTAGCTACCGGGGATCACAACACCGTCGGAGCCGCGGTCGTAGGTGATCGAGCCGTCGGTGCCGGCCAGCACCGAATCCATCGCGTCCTCCAAGCCGAGCAGACCGTGACCGTCCCAGTCGATGCCGCCGACCACATTGGCCGCCAGCGACCCACCCGGATACTGGCGCAGGTCTTGCCGTTCGGCGCCGACCTCCGGGTACCTGTCGGTGATGACCTCCGCGATACCGGGGTCCACGGCGCGGGCCAGGTAGACGAACGTCTCATTGCTGCGAAGCTTCTTGAGCACCGTCGGGGCATCGGGCTTGTTGTTCAGCGCGGCGGCGACATCCCGCGCAATATCGCTGAGCCGCTGATCGGGGTCTGGCGCCGAGGGCGCCTTCTGCCGGGCCTCGGCCAGTTGCTTGCGGATCTTGGCGGGCTGGAAGGTCAGCGCCCGGGCCTCGGTGGTGAAAGCCAGCTTGTCGAGGTCGCGATCAACGATGGATCCCCGCATCGCCTGATCGACATCGGTGACTTTGAGTTGGCCCGCCGCCTGGGCGCGCAGGCTCGGCGCGCTGGGCACCTGAAGGTTGAACAACTGGGCGGCGGCGAGCATCAGTGCGGCGAAGATGACGCCCTGTCCCACGCGGGCGCGAAAGCCGAATGTTGACGAACCCGAGTGTGTTTCGGTGGGCCTCCGAAGCCGCCGGGAGTTGGCGGGGTGACCGGGACCGGCCGTCGCCGCTGGGCTGGCCGCAGCACGGA
>VERS01000604.1 GCA_018882545.1 Mycobacterium sp. | reverse complement strand
GCCTGGGACAGCGCGCCAACGAGCACCCACGGGTCGGGCCAGTCGGTGAAGGGCTGCCACCGCCGTTGTCCGTCGTCGGTGTACGGATACGGGGTGGCGAGGGTCTCGAGGTTGACCACATGATCGGGGATCGCCATACCCTCGTATCCGAGTTCCTCGGCGGCCCTGGCGATCTCGATGATCTCGGCGGTGTCCAGAAAGGCGCTGCTGACGTAGAACTTCACACTCTCAGCTCCCGAAAACCTTGTTCACGACGGCTTTAGCGCGCCGGGTGACGCGCAGATAATGATCGAGGAACTCCCCGCCGTCTCCGTCCTGCCAGCCGACCGCGGCGGCGACCGCGTTGAGCTGGCGGCCCGGACCGGGCAGCTGATCGGTGGGCCGGCCGCGAACCAGGACCAGGGCGTTTCGGGCGCGCGTTGCGGTCAGCCAGGCCGCCCGCAGCTGGGTAACATCGTCTGCGGGGATCAACCCGGCCGACTCGATCACAGCCAGGGCTTCAAGGGTCGAGGTCTCGCGCAACGCCGGCACCTCGTGGGCGTGCCGTAACTGCAGCAGCTGGACGGTCCACTCCACATCGGCCAGTCCGCCGCGACCGAGCTTGGTGTGGGTGTTGGGATCCGCCCCGCGGGGCAGGCGTTCGGCGTCGACGCGCGCCTTGATCCGGCGGATCTCCCGAACGGCGTCGGGGGATATCCCGCCGTCAGGGTAGCGGGCCGCATCGGCCATCGCCGCGAAACGCGCCCCCAGCGCGGCGTCCCCGGCCACCGGTCGGGCCCGCAGCAGCGCCTGGACCTCCCACGGCTGGGCCCATTGCGCGTAGTAGGCGGCGTAGGAACCCAGGGTGCGCACCAGCGGGCCGTTGCGGCCCTCCGGGCGCAGATTGGCATCAACCTCCAGCGGCGGATCGTCACTGGGCGATCCGAGCAGCGCACGCAGTTGCTCGGCGATACCCACCGACCACTTCACCGCCCGGGTCTCGGCGGCGGCGGCGTCCGAGCCTGGCGAGACTCCGGCGGGCTCGCAGACGAACATCACATCGGCGTCGGAACCGTAGCCCAGTTCCTCCCCGCCCAGCCGTCCCATCCCGATCACCGCGATGGACGCCGGCGCCCGGCCGTCAGACGGGGTGTTGGCCCGGATGACCGCCTCCAGCGCGCACTGCAACACCGCCACCCACACCGAGGTGAGGGCGGTGCATACCTGCTCTACGTCGAGCATGCCCAGCAGATCGGCCGACGCCACCCGGGCCAGTTCGCGCCGCCGCAATGTGCGGGCGGCGGCAATGGCTCTGGCGGGGTCGGGGTGCCGGCCGGCCGAGGCGATCAACGCCCGTGCCACCCCGACGGGGTCGACGTCGAGCAGCTTGGGGCCGGTGGGACCGTCGGCGTAGGACTGGATTACCTCCGGAGCCCGCATCAGCAGTTCCGGAACGAAGGCGGAGGTACCCAGTACCCGCATCAGCCGCTTGGCTACCGCACTCTCGTCGCGCAGCGTACTCAGAAACCAGCGGTGGTCGGTCAGCGCCTCGCTGACTCGGCGGTAAGCGAGCAGACCGCTGTCCGGGTCGGGGGTGTCTGACAACCAGTCCAGCAGCCGCGGCAGCAGCACCGCCTGCACCCGCCCCCGGCGGCCGCTGGCGTTGACCAGGGCGCCCAGGTGTGTCAGGGCGCTCTGCGGACCCTCGTATCCCAGTGCTGCCAGCTGTCGTTCGGCGGCTTGGGCCGACATTCCGTGGGTGAACCCCAGCGCCGAGCCGACCGACTCGAGCAGCGGCTGGTAGAAGAGCTTGGCGTGCAGTTTGGACACTCGCACGTTCTGGCGCTTGATTTCCTCGCGCAGTACACCGAGCGCGTCGTGGGTGCCGTCGGGCCGGACGTGAGCCGCTCGGGCCAGCCACCGCAGCGACTCGTCGTCGTCGGGAGCGGGCAGCAGGTGGGTTCGCTTGAGCCGCTGCAGTTGCAGCCGGTGCTCAAGCAGTCGGAGAAACTCATAGGAGGCGGTGAGGTTCGCTGCGTCGTCGCGGCCCACGTAGCCGCCCGCCCCCAGGGCGGCCAGGGCGTCCACCGTCGAGGCGACGTGCATCGTGGGATCGGTGCGGCCGTGCACCAGTTGCAGCAGTTGCACTGCGAACTCGACGTCGCGCAGCCCGCCGGTGCCCAGCTTGATCTCCCGGTCACGCACGTCGGCGGGCACCAGCGATTCGACCCGCCGGCGCATCGCCTGCACCTCGGAGACGAAATCCTCACGCTCGCAGGCGTTCCAGACCATCGGCATCAGCGCG
>VERS01000028.1 GCA_018882545.1 Mycobacterium sp. | reverse complement strand
GCTGCGCGCAGCACCGACCCGCCGATCAGTCCCAGCCCCAGCACGCACACCGGTGTTTTGCTCACGCCTTCCAGGTTGGCACACCACCGGTCGCCGGGCCCCCTGCACGCTGGTCAAGCCGGCTGTCCTGCGACTAGCGTAAGCGGCCATGGCGGCACAGCGGGCAGACCGGCCGGACGGGGCAGCAGGTTCCGGCGACACCCCGGAGGGGTTCGCCGTGGCCGTTGTCCGGGAAGGCGCGACCTGGCGCTGCGCGCCGCTGAGCTCCGCGGCGCTGAGCAGCCTTGCCGCGGCGGAGACCGAGCTGCGGGAACTTCGAAGCGCCGGAGCGGTGTTCGGGCTGCTCAACGTCGATGAGGACTTCTTCCTGATCGTGCGACCCGCGCCGTCGGGCACCCGGTTGCTGCTCTCGGACGCCACCGCCGCACTGGACTACGACATCGCCGCGGAGGCTCTGGAGAAACTCGACGCCGACATCGCCGGCGAGGATCTGGAAGACAGCGATCCCTTCGAGGAGGGCGACCTGGGGATCCTCTCCGACGTCGGTCTGTCCGACGCTGTCCTCAGCGTGATCCTTTCCGAGACCGACCTTTACGCCGACGAGCAGATCGGTCGGATCGCCCGCGAGATGGGCTTCGCCGAGGAGTTGGCCGCGGTGCTCGACCGTCTGGAGCGGTGACACCCGGGCGACTATGCACGGTGACGAAGCTCTGATCCGCGCGGCGATCGCCGCGGCGCGCGCCGCCGGACCCGGCGAGGTCCCCATCGGTGCGGTGGTGTTCGCCGCGGACGGCACCGAACTGGCCCGCGCCGCCAACGCCCGCGAGGCGTTGGGCGACCCCACGGCACACGCGGAGATCCTGGCGTTGCGGGCTGCGGCGCGGGTGGCCGGAGACGGCTGGCGGCTGGCGGGTACCACCCTGGCGGTGACCGTCGAGCCGTGCACCATGTGTGCGGGCGCGCTGGTGATGGCACGCGTGCAGCGGCTGGTGTTCGGGGCGTGGGAGCCCAAGACCGGCGCCGTCGGTTCGCTGTGGGACGTCGTGCGTGACCGGCGGCTCACCCACCGCCCGGAGGTGCGTGGCGGGGTGCTCGCCACCGAGTGCGCGGCACTGTTGGAGGGTTTTTTCGCGGCGCACCGCGATTTGGGTCAGCCCAGCGGGGGACCGTAAGCTTCCCGGCGGTGGCGTGTCCGAGCGGCCTAAGGAGCACGCCTCGAAAGCGTGTGACGGGTAACCCCCGTCCGAGGGTTCAAATCCCTCCGCCACCGCCATCAGTACCCGGCCGTCGGCGTATCTGGGCGCCTCCCCGCTGACTGCCTCGGGGACGCTGCACCGAGTGCGGGAAAGCAACGACGGACGGCGCGGACAGCCGGAGGCCACCCGATCCAGCTAATTGACGGCCCGCGCCGCCACAGCTAAAGTTCGTGAAAATCCCAGCAAATCTTAATGACGAGCAAAGACAGGGGTGTGGGGCATGTCCGCAGTCAAGCGCGGCGCACGCGTTGGGGTCGCGGCGTTCGCGCTCGGACTGTCGCTGGCCGGGCCGCAGGCCGCCGGGACGGCCGCTGCCGAACCGGCCGACACCGACACCCCGACGGTCTCCGGGTCGCAGCAGAACCCCTCCGAACAGACCCGGGCGCGGACCTCCCGACCTGCCGATTCCGCCGAGCGGCCCCGCCGCGGACGGGTGGGCCCTGTCGCGCCGGCCGCCCCCGAAATCCCGGCCGAGGCGGCTGTCGACGCCCCTGCGGGTGCCGAGTCCCCGACGGGTGCCGAGCCCTCGGCGCCCCCGGCCGCCCCGCAAGCCCCGCCGGCTTCGCCCGGTCGGGACCCCGGCCGGGGCGCCGATCAGACCCGACCCGGGGACTCCGAAACCGCCGCGGCGTCGGGCACCCCGGCGCAGAGCACCGAGCCTGCCGCAGCAACCGCGCCGCCGTCGGGCAGCGGTGCCCCCTCCGCCGCGCTGCCGGCGGCAGCAGTCGCCCCGCCGGCTCCGGCGAGCGGTGCTTTGAGCGCGGGCATCCCGACCATCCCGAGCCCCGGCGCGGCGGCGAGCGCCGCCGACACCGCCAACGTCTCGCCGCCCCCGGCGCTGGCCAAACCCATCGCGGCCATCAGCACCGCGGTGAACAAATTCTTCGACTCCACCGCAGAATGGCTGGCCGGCCTGCCGGCGAGCCCCCTCACCGACTTCCTCGAAGGCGCACTGCTGCTGGTGCGTCGCACGTTCTTCGACATCTTCCCGATGCTGAGGGCCGCCGAGACCCCCCAGACCGGCGCGGCCGAAGCGTCGTTCACCGGCGACCAGATGAAGGCCTACCTGCTCCAACTCGCCAAGCAGCGGTACGACGGCCTGTTCGGCCAGACCGTCCCGGTGTACGGGCACTGGCCCTACCCGGAGTACCTCAAGGCCGGTACCGACAGCGTCAACTCCGACACCAACACTCAGGTGGACGGGGTCGACGAAGCCGACTTCGTCGAGAACGACGGCCGTTACATCTACACCGCCCACAACGGGAAACTGACCATCGTGCGCGCCGACGACCTGTCGGTGACGTCGCGATCCGACGTCAGCGGTGATGTTCTCGGCCAGTTCCTGGCCGGTGACCGGCTGACGGTGGTCAGCCAGACCGGCAGCGGCTGGTACGGCCCGCAGGTGAAGATGGCCTACCCCGGCTTCTGGGCGTGGAATCCGCAGACGACGGTCACCGTCTACGACGTCGCCGACCGCTCCGCCCCGAAGGTGGTTCGCGAGACTGTCTTCGACGGGGCCTATCAGAGTTCCCGGGCGGTCGACGGGGTGGTCTACGTGGTGATGCAGCGGTCGGTGAAACTGCCCACGCCGCAGTACACCGAGACCCCGGTGGAAAAAACCGATCCGGTGCCGGTCGATCCCGTTGCGGCACAAACGGATCCGGTCGCAAGCAAGATGATTTACTACCCGGGCGACCCGATAGCCTACCGGACCTACGAGTCGTGGGACGCCTACGTCACCCGGGTCGGCGACCAGATCGTCGGGTTGGCGCTGCCGCACGCCTACACCGTCGACGCCGACGGCAACACCGTCGACCTGGGGCTGGTCGCCCGCGCCGAGGACATCGTGCGTCCGCGCGGTGACAACCTGCAGTCCGTGCTGACGGTGGTGTCGGTCGATTCCGGGCGGGCGGCGGGTGGACCAGCCTTCGACGACAGCGTCGGCAGCATGGTGTCGGCCAACGGCGGCGGCACCGTCTACATGACCCCGGACGCACTGTATGTCGCAACTCCCGAGGACTACTACACCGACACCTCCGCCTCCACCGACACCCGCATCGACCGGTTCGTCGTCGCCGGTCCGGCCGTCGCCTGGCAGGCCCGCGGATTGGTCTCGGGCACCCTGATCAACCAGTTCGCGATGGACGAGCGCGACGGACATCTGCGGGTGGCCAGCCAGACCTTCAGCACCCAGTGGGCCGACGGGGTCAGCGTCACCCGCAACGACAGCGGGATCTACGTCCTGGACACCGCCGGGGACACCCTGGATGAAGTCGGCCGGGTGACCGGACTGGCCCCCGGTGAGCGCCTGTTCGCGGTCCGCTACGTCGGCGACATCGGCTACCTGGTGACCTTCCTGCAGACCGACCCGCTCTTCGCCGTCGACCTGAGTGACCCCGCCGCCCCGACGCTGCTCGGCGAGCTGGTGGTTCCCGGCTTCTCCAATTACCTACAGTCCGTCGGTGACGGCCTGCTGCTGGGCATCGGCCAGGAACGCGAGCCAGGCACCTGGAACAACCGGGTGCATGCGACATTGTTCGACGTCAGCGACGGGGCGAACCTGACCCAGATCGAGCGTGAGTTCCTCGACCCCGGCTACCAGTGGTCGTGGTCGGATGCCCAGTTCGACCACCATGCGCTGCTGTACTCCGAGCAGGACGGGTTGCTGGTGGTCCCGGTCACCGGCAGCGGGTATGACCCGCAGACCGGGTACCGGTACGGCCAGTACCTCAAGGTGCTGCGGGTGGGTCCGGCCGGGATCGAGTCCGTCGGGGAGATCCATCCCGACGAGCCCACGTTGCGCACCGTGCGGATCGGCGATGTGCTCTACGCCGTCGGGGACACCGCGGTGACCGCCTACCGGCTCAGCGATCTGCGCGAGATCGGCTCCAGCGCGGCCCGAGCGTCGTCGGTCTAGCCCGCCGCGCCGGGCCTAACCGGCGGCGGTGAGGATCGTCTTGGCCCGCCGCAGGTGCTCGACCGCGCGGGTCAGATACATCTGGTAGGTGTCGGCATCGACGGGGTTGCGGCCCAGCGCGAAACGTAGGCAGGCGTGCGTGGCGACGTTCATATCGTCGACCATCCGCTGGAGTTCGGCGGTCAGCTGCGGGTCCGGGGTGGGCAGATCCTGCTGCAGGCCGACCGAATTGGTGTCGTGCAGTCGCTGACAGCCGACCCGCAGGCCCGCTTCGTCCTCGCGGTCCGAAGCCTCCGCCACCTCCTGCAGCGCGGCTGCGGACTCCTTGAAATGCTCCCGGGCCACGGCCTCCCACTGCCGGACCGCCTCGCCCCGCGTCGGTGGCTCCGGTGCGGCGGCCGGCACCGGGGAGCCCGGCACCGGGGAGGATTCCGGCTCAGTGGGCGGGGGGGCACCGCCGAGGGTGCACCCGCACAGCACGGTGGCCAGTGCCGCGATCCACCCGGCCAGCCTGCCTACTGTCCCCATGTTCCCTACAGTGCGGTGTCGGCGAATGAATGCACAGGGCCTTTCGGCCCCGCGCCCGCAACCAGAGGCCTACTGTTGGAAAGGCTAGGGGAGTTCGAGGGGGAGAGACCGAGGCGGTCGTGGAATGGAACTGATATCACCGTTGGATTCGATGTTTCTGCTGTCGGAGTCCCGCGAACATCCCATGCACGTCGCCGGCCTGCAACTGTTCGAACCCCCGAAGGGGGCCGGCCCTGAGTTCCTCCGCGAGGTCTATCAGGACCTCATCGACAGCGACGACGTCGCGCCGACCTTCCGCAAGCACCCGGCGGAGTTCCTCGGCGGCATCGCGAACCTGACCTGGGCCTTCGACCGCGATCTGGACCTCGAGTACCACCTGCGCCGCTCGGCGCTGCCCTCGCCGGGGCGGGTTCGCGAACTGCTGGAGTTGACCTCACGGCTGCACGGAGCCCTGCTGGACCGGCACCGCCCACTGTGGGAGACCCATCTCGTGGAAGGCCTCAACGACGGCCGGTTCGCGGTCTACACCAAAATCCACCACGCCCTGCTCGACGGGGTCAGCGCCATGCGGACGATGCGCCGAGCGCTGTCCAGCGACCCCGCCGACGACCAGGCCCGAGCGCTGTGGGCGCGCAACGGACGCTCCCCGGGGAAATCCAAGGCGGCGACTTCCCGGCTCAGCGGCGTGAAGGGCGTCGCGGATTCAGTCCTGGGACTCGGCCCCTCGGTGCTGCACCTGGCCAACAAGGGCCTGCTGCAGCAGCAGTTGACCCTGCCCGTCGGGGCGCCGCGGACCATCTTCAACGCCCCCATCGGCGGTGCCCGCCGGTGCGCCGCGCAATCCTGGCCGATCGGGCGCTTCATGGCCATCAAGCAGGCCGCCGGGGTCACGCTCAACGATGTCGTGCTGGCCGTGTGCGGCGGCGCTCTGCGGGCGTATCTGGTTGAGCAGAACGCACTTCCGGAACGACCGCTGATCGCCATGGTGCCGGTGAGCCTGCGCGAGGACGGCGCGTCCAGCGGCGGCAACCAGGTCGGGGCGCTGCTGGCCAATCTGGCCACCGACCGCGAGGATCCGGCGCAGCGACTCGCCGAGGTCAGCGCGTCGATGCGCAGCAACAAGGCGGTGTTCAAGGAACTGCCCAAACTTCAGCAGGTCGCGCTGTCCGCGTTCAACATCTCGCCGCTGCTGCTGTCCCTGTTCTCCCCGGCCCTGGGCTCGGCCGCGCCCCCGTTCAACCTGGTGATCTCCAACGTGCCGGGCTCGCGCGAACCGCTGTACTGGAAAGGCGCCCGACTGGGCGGCAACTATCCGCTGTCCATCGCCCTCGACGGGCAGGCACTGAACATCACCCTGGCCAACAATGCCGACAACCTCGACTTCGGGTTGGTCGGCTGCCGGCGCAGCGTACCGAGCCTGCAGCGCCTCCTCGGCCACCTGGAGGACTCGCTGAGCGAACTCGAGCAGGCGGTGGGGACCGCCGGCCGGAAACCGGCGTCGCGCCGCCGGAAGTCCGCCGCGGCCGCGACCAAGCGCTGATCGTCCCTCGCCGCCGCCCGGCGGGGCGAACGGCTGTTGGTTAGATGACCTCCGTGCCGTTTTTCACCATCGAGGCCGAACTGCCGGGCGCCCGCGGCCGCTGCGGGGTGATCCGCACACCGCACGGTGACATCCGCACCCCGGCCTTCGTGGCGGTCGGCACCAAGGCCACCGTGAAGGCGGTGCTGCCCGAGACGATGCGCCAACTCGGCGCCCAGGCGGTGCTGGCCAACGCCTACCACCTCTACCTACAACCCGGACCCGGGATCGTCGCCGAGGCCGGCGGCCTCGGGGCGTTCATGAACTGGCCCGGACCCACCTTCACCGACAGCGGCGGGTTCCAGATCATGTCGCTGGGGGCGGGTTTCCGGAAGGTGCTCATGGCGGACCCCGGCCGGGAGCAGGCCGACGACCTGATCGCCACCGGCAGACAGCGTCTGGCCCGGGTCGACGACGACGGCGTCACCTTCATCTCGCACCTGGACGGCTCGACGCACCGCTTCACCCCGGAGGTCTCGATCGGGATCCAGCACCAACTCGGGGCCGACATCATCTTCGCCTTCGACGAGCTGACCACCCTGGTCAACACCCGTGGTTACCAGGAGGAGTCGCTGGCCCGCACGCAGGCCTGGGCGCAGCGCTGTCTGACCGAGCACCGCCGACTCAGCGCCGAGGCGTTCGGCAGCCAACCCCCCCAGGCGCTGTTCGGGGTGGTGCAGGGCGCCCATTACGAAGACCTGCGCCGCCAGGCCTGCCGCGGTCTGGAGAGCATCGTCGACGACGCCGGCCACGGCTTCGACGGCTACGGCATCGGCGGTGCGCTGGAGAAGCAGAACCTGGCCACCATCGTCGGCTGGTGCACCGATGAGTTGCCCGACGCCAAGCCGCGGCACCTGCTCGGGATCAGCGAGCCCGACGACCTGTTCGCCGCGATCGCCGCCGGTGCCGACACCTTCGACTGCGTGTCTCCGTCGCGGGTGGCTCGCAACGCCGCGATCTACGCACCGACCGGCCGCTACAACATCACCGGCGCCCGCTACAAACGCGACTTCGGCCCGCTCGATCCCGGCTGCGACTGCTACACCTGCGAGCACTACACCCGCGCCTACGTCCACCACCTGTTCAAGGCCAAGGAGATACTGGCCGCGACGCTGTGCACGATCCACAACGAACGCTTCATCATCCGCCTGGTCGACACCATCCGGGAGGCCATCCGCTCCGGTGAGTTCGACGCCCTGCGCCAGGATTTCCTCGGCCGTTACTACCGGTCTTGAGTGGCGGGGGTCTTGAGCGCCGGCCGGACAACGGCAGGGGAGGGCGCGGGGGAAAACGAAAAAATGAAGGACCGAAAGCCGCAGCCTCTGTGATCCTTCGCAAATCTTCCGCCCGCAGGCGGGGACCGCGCCCCCCGGGCTCACCGTACCGCCCGGGTCAACCCGCGTTGCGCAGCCGGACCAGCGACGTCAGCCCCATGTCGGTGCGCAGCGTCCCCGGCGGCAGCAACCGGAAGCCGCGGACGCCGGGGCGGCCGGTGGCGGCCTGGACGATCTTGCGGGCGATCCGGAAATCCAGGTCGGTGAGCACACCCCGGTCGGTGGTCGTGTCGAGCAGCGCGGAAAGTCCCGGGATCGCAAAGGGACTGGCGCGGTCAAGCATGACGTTGGTGGCCGCAACCAGATGCTGGGCGCGTTCGGTGACCGGCAGATCAGCCAGGGATCCGGAGGCTGCGTCGATCCGCGCGCACACCCTGCCCAGGAAGCGCCGCAGCCGGTGCGGACCGACGCTGACGGTGCCGGCGTGGCTGACCGACAGGCCCAGACAGTCGATCCGGTTGCCACCGCGATAGCCGGGATCCCGCAGCGCGGGCATACCCGTGGCGCTCAGGGCGGTCCTGATCTCCTTGGCCGCCTTGCGTCTGACCCCCAGACCGTCCAACACGGTGTCGATGCGGGCGTCGGCCTCCCGCAGTGCGTCCAGATCCGGGTGGGCGAGCAGGAAGTCGTCGTTGTAGCGGGCGTAGAAGATGCCGTCGACACCGAGTGCGGCCCGGTCCATGGGCACCACCGCCAGATTCGAGATCAACGGGACCAGCGGTGTGCCCATGGCCACACCGTGCAGGCGGGTGAACAGGGCGCCGTCGCCGTCCCGGACGACGGGCCGGATCAACGCGACGATCAGTTCCCAGACATTATCGGGCACAACACCATTCGCACTGCCCAGGCCCGCGACCTCCCGCAGGATCGGCCACAGGGCGGCATCCGGACCGACCGGCAGGCCGTCACCGTAGTGAGCGAAGTCCGACTGCAGGACATACATCGGCGGACCGGTGGCGCCCGACTTCTTACGGTGTGCGCGCACGAACGCCGCCAGCGCCCGCATGGCGGTGGTGTTGGTCAGCCCGGGCAGATAGGAGTAGACGCCGGGCAGTCCGTAGCTGGCGGCGTTGCGGGTGAGAAGTCGATACAGCGCCGCGCCCAGGACCTGGTCGGTGAAGGTGGCCCGGTGGGCTGCCCGCGTCTTGCCCCGGCTCTCCAGGAACCACAGGTCGACCGGTTCGGGTTGATAGCGCCCCGCGGCGACGCTCCGGGCGATCGCCTTTGACAGCGTGCGCCGCCCCGCCGCGGTGGCGAAATAGGTCACTCCCGGTTCGACGTCGGTGAACGCAAGGCCGCGCTGCCGGCGTTTGTCGAAGATCGACAGGATGACGTCCTCGTAGGTTTCCGGGTCGGCCAGACTGCTCCCGATGTCCACCGGCTCAGCCATCGGCCCGGACCGTCATCCGCCAGGACCGCAACGCCGAGGGCTCGGCATCGGCCGGCAGGACGAGCAGTTGTCGCAGCGTGCCCCCCCGGTAGACCGGTGTCAGCCATCGCCCGGACACCGGAACCGCGCAGGCGCCGTCATCGAGAGCCGTCAGTGCCGCCGGCACCGCACCGGCCAGTACAGCCGGATCCAGGGTGCGCATTTGTGTTGCACCGCCGAGGGTTTGGGTATCGAACGCGATGCCGTCGGGGAACAGCGACCGGAATACCCGGGTCAGGTTGTCGGGGTCGTCCGAGGCGGGCGGGGGGATCGTCAGGGCCGCGCCACTGGCGGCTCCGCCGGTCTTCTCCAGCAGCGCCACCTGCGCCGGTCGGCCCGACCCGTCGCCGAGTCGCTGATAGTAGAGCAGCGACGTCGGTGATCGGTAGGCGAAATGGCCTGTGCGGTCGAACATCTCGCGCATCTCGGCGAGAACCGCCGACTTCTGCCCGGGGGTGATCGAGCCCGGTATCCGGATGGCGCCGGCGGCGGTCGGTCCCGTCTCGCCGGCCCGTACCCGGCTCCACTCGCCGAGCGGCAGCAACGCCGGCAGCGGGGGATCGCGGCGGTCCCGCAGGTGCTGAAGGTTGAGCAAGACGATGAGCTGGACGATCATCGCGGCGGTGATCTGCAGCAGATCACCGGCCGGATTGGGGTTCAGCCAGACCAGCCACAGCATCACCGCCAGCAGGGCCAGACTCGCCAGATGCGCGCCGAAGCGGCCCTCGGCGAACAGCCGAATCTGGTACACCCCGATCAGACTGCGCAGCACGAACATCGGCAGCAGGGCCAGCAGGAAGGTGATCGGCACGTCCCGCAGAATTCCCACACCCAGTGCGGCCGACAGCAACCAGAAGAACAGCGCGATGACAGGTGCGACCCAAAGCAGCCGACGGAAGAAGCCGAGTTGCAGTTCGCGGATCGCCGCGGCGCTGCGCATCCGCACCAGGTCGAAGTAGAAG
>VERS01000603.1 GCA_018882545.1 Mycobacterium sp. | reverse complement strand
GCGAAAACCCGCCGTACCGCCTCCATCGCCTGCCCGGCGGCCAGTGACATTCCAAACTTCTGGTCTTCGTGAGCGGTCGCGATGAACTCATGGGTGTGGGCCTCCACCCCGACGGTGACCCGGACCATGACGTTCTGCACCACCCCGGCCTCGCCCGCGACGGCGTCGAGTCGGTCGATCTCGGTGATCGAGTCGAGCACCACGTAGCCGATGCCGGCTTTGACGGCCAGGGTGAGTTCGTCGACGGATTTATTGTTGCCGTGCAGGGCGATCCGCTCGGCTGGGAACCCGGCGTGCAGAGCTACCGCTAATTCCCCGCCGGTGGCCACATCGAGTGAGAGACCCTCCTGGTCGACCCACCGGGCGATCTCGCTGCACAGGAAGGCCTTCGCGGCATAGTGCACGTTTTCACCACCCCCGAACGCCGCCGCCATCTCACGGCAGCGCCCGCGGAAATCGTCCTCGTCGATGACGAACAGCGGGGTGCCGTACTGCCCGGCCAGCTCGGTCACCGGCACCCCGGCAATCCGAACTTGTCCATCATTACCGCGAACAACGTTGCGCGGCCAAACATTCGGCGGGAGCTCCAGCGCCCCTTCGGTCCCCTGCGGACGGGGCGGCGCGTCGGCGTGGTGGATCTCCTCGGCATGCCGGGGACCGGCCGGGTGGACGTTCACATCCGCTCCGGAGTGCTCACGCCCAGGATGCCCAGTCCGTTCGCGATCACCTGCCGGGTGGCCTCGCACAGGGCGAGTCGGGCACGGTGCAGGTCGCCGGGTGGCTCGTCGCCCTGCGGCAGCACCCGGCAGGAGTCGTAGAAGCGGTGGTAGTCACCGGCAAGGTCCTCCAGATAACGGCACACCCGGTGTGGTTCGCGCAGGGTGGCCGCGGACTGCAGCACCCTCGGGAACTCGCCGAGGTTGCGGATCAGGGTGCCCTCTTTGTCGTGGCTAAGCAGGTCCAGATGGCCGATATCGGCCGACAGGCCCAGCTCGGCGGCGTTGCGGGCCAGCGCGCAGAGTCGAGCGTGCGCGTATTGCACGTAATAGACCGGGTTTTCGCTGGAGGCCGAGGACCACAGTGCCAGGTCGATGTCGATCGGGGTATCCACCGACGATCGGATCAGCGCGTAGCGGGCGGCGTCCACCCCGATGGCCTCGACGAGATCATCGAGGGTGATGACGGTGCCGGCCCGCTTGCTCATCCGCACCGGTTGTCCGTCGCGAACGAGGTTGACCATCTGCCCGATAAGCACCTCGACGGTGTCGGGGTCATCCCCGAGGGCCGCGGCGGCGGCCTTGAGTCGGGCGATGTAGCCGTGGTGGTCGGCGCCGAGCATGTAGATGCACAGGTCGAAGCCACGCTGCCGCTTGTCGAGATAGTAGGCGAGATCACCGGCGATGTAGGCGGGCTGACCGTCGCTCTTGATCACGACCCGGTCCTTGTCATCGCCGAATTCGGTGGTGCGCAACCAGGTTGCGCCGTCCTTCTCGTAGATGGCGCCGGTCTGGCGGAGTCTGGCGATAGCCTGCTCGACCCGGCCGCCGGTATGCATCGAGTCCTCGTGGGTGTAGACGTCGAAGTCGGTGCCGAAGTCGTGCAACGAGGTCTTGATGTGGTCGAACATCAACGTCACACCGATCGACCGGAAGGCCTCGTGTTGCTCGGTCTCCGGCAGGCTCAGCGCATCGGGTGCCTCGGCAAGCACCTTTGCGGCGATATCGCCGATGTAGGCGCCGGCGTAGCCGTCCTCGGGGGCGGGTTCCCCCTTGGCGGCCGCGATCAGGGAGTTGACGAACCGGTCGATCTGGGTTCCGTGGTCGTTGAAGTAGTACTCCCGCACCACCGCTGCACCCTGGGTGCTCAGCAGGCGGCCCAGCGCGTCACCGACCGCGGCCCAGCGGGTGCCGCCGATGTGGATCGGGCCGGTGGGGTTGGCCGAGACGAACTCGAGGTTGATGTGGCGCCCGGCGAAAAGATCCGAGTCGCCGTAATCCGGACCGGCGGCCAGCACGTTGGCGACGATCCGGCCTTGGGCCGAGGCCTCGATCCGCAGGTTGACGAAGCCGGGACCGGCCACCTCGGCGGCGGCGATGCCGTCGGCCTCGGCCAGCGCCTCGGCCAGCCAGCCGGCCAGTTCACGCGGGTTGACCCCGGCCTTCTTGCCCACCTGCAGGGCCAGGTTGGTGGCGTAGTCGCCGTGTTCGGGATTCCGGGGCCGCTCGACGGTCACCGTCTCGGGCAGGGCGGCGGGATCCAGGCCATGCCGGGTCAGCACTGCGGCAGCGGTGC
>VERS01000602.1 GCA_018882545.1 Mycobacterium sp. | reverse complement strand
GTCGGGCGAGGACCGTTCGCAGCATCGTGGTCAGCTCCAATCGGGCCAGCTGATTGCCCAGGCAGAAGTGGGTGCCGAACCCGAAAGCGAGGTGATTGTTCGGATTCCGGTCGATGCGGAAATTCTCCGGGTCGCCGAACACCCTTTCGTCGAAGTTCGCCGACTCGAACATCAGCATGATCTTTTCGCCCTGCCGCAGTGGGGTTCCATGGAACTCGGTGTCGGCGGTGCAGGTGCGGCACATGTTCTTCACCGGCGAGGTCCAGCGCAGCATCTCCTCCACCGCCGCCGGCACCGATTCGGGGTCGGCGACGAGCCGGTGCCACTGATCGGGATGGCGCAGCAATTGCTCAGTGCCCCCGGACAGGGTGTGCCGGGTGGTCTCGTCCCCGCCGATGAGGATCAGCAGCGTCTCGAACACGATCTCGTCGTCGCTCATCCGCTGACCGTCCACCTCGGAATTGACCAGGATGGAGAACAGATCGTCGGTCGGTTCGGCACGACGCTTGGCGATGGACTCCATCGCGTAGGCGGTGTATCCGGCGAAGGCCTCCATAACGGCTTGCCAGGCGGACTGGTCTGCTTGGGAGTTCAACCCGCACACCAGATCGTCGGACCACTTCAGCAGCGTCGCCCGGTCGGCGGGCAGTACCCCGAGCATGTCTCCGATCACCGCCATCGGCAGCGGTGCGGCGATGTCGCGGACGAAGTCGCACTCGCCGCGCTCGCACACCGCATCGACAAGGGTGTCGCACAAGGTCTGGACACCGGCAAGCTTGGACATCACCTGTTTGCGGGTGAAGCCGGCATTGACGAGCTTGCGGCGCACCAGATGTGCGGGATCGTCCATGTCGATCATGTAGGGCATCGCCGGCTGATCCGGCCGGATACCCCCCGTCGAGGAGAACAGTTCAGGATCGCGCTCGGCGTCGATCACCGCCTGATAGGTGGTCGCGGCTGCCTGCCCGGTGCGGTCCCGGAAAACCGGTTCGTGCATCCGCATCCAGCGATAGGCCTCCCGAGCCCGGCCGTCGGCGTAGAAACCTCCGTCGGAAAGGTCGACGTCCGGCCGCGCGGTGTCGCTCATAGTCGGTCCTCACATATCTTGGCTGGCTCGTCTGCCAGCAGGTCTACAGTGGCCGCATGGCCGTGCAGCACACCATCGCCGGGACCGTCTTGACGATGCCGGTGCGGGTCCGCAGAGCCGATGTGCACACGGCGATGTTCTCGGTGCCCGCCGGTGCCGCTCAGCGGCTGATCGACCACAGCGGGTTGCAGGTGTGCCGGTTTCGGCCGGATCGCGCGGTGGTGACCCTGATGCTGGCCCGCTACTTCGACGGCGACCTCGGCCGCTACCACGAGTTCGGCACCTGCGTGATGGTCAACCCACCCGGCTCGAAGGCCACCGGTCTGCGAGCGCTGGCGGATGCGGCGGCGTTCATCCATCACCTTCCCGTCGACCAAAGCTTCACCCTGGAAGCCGGTCGCACCATCTGGGGTTTCCCGAAGATCATGGCGCAGTTCAGTGTTCGGGACGCCCAAGGGTTCGGCTTCTCGGTGTCCGAGGGCGGTTCTCTGATCGCGGCAATCGAGTTCAAGCGGGGACTGCCGATCCCGATGCGCTCCAGGCCGCAGGTGCTCAGGACTTACACCTACGCCGACGGCACCACCCGCGAAGTGCCCTGGGAGATGGTCAATTCCGGGGTGCGAGTTCGACCCGGCGGCGCCCGGCTGCGACTCGGCGATCACCCCTACGCCCGGGAGTTGGCCGCCTTGGGTCTGCCCGGAAGAGCTCTGCTGTCCGGTTCGGTGGGCAACGTGGAGATGACGTTCGGGGAGGCGCACGTCCTGCGCTGATGTCATAGCAGCGCGGCGACCTCACGGATCTGTTCGGGGCTGCGGGCGCCGATCACCATCATGGTGACCCCGGCCGCCTCCCACACCGCGATCTGCTTGCGCACGTAATCCACATCGCCGACGATCGCGGCGTCGTCGACCAGTTCGTCGGGAATGATCGCGGCGGCCTCATCCTTGCGACCGGACCGGAACAGTTTGGTGACGTCCTCGACCACCTGGCCGTATCCCATCCGGCGGTACACCTCAGCGTGGAAGTTGGTGTCCTCCGATCCCATACCGCCCATGTAGAGCGCCAGGAACGGCCTGATCATCGCAAACGCCGCGGGCCGGTCGTCGGTGACGACGACCTGCGCGGTGGCGCAGATCTCGAAGTCGGCCCGGCTGCGCCGGGCACCGGGGCGGGCGAAGCCCTCGTCGAGCCACTCGTTGTACATA
>VERS01000601.1 GCA_018882545.1 Mycobacterium sp. | reverse complement strand
GGGAACAGACCATCGACCGTCTCTACGGCGGCGACGCGGAGGCCTGGAGCGCCTGGGATCCGGCCACCGTGATGGCCCGGCACGGCGACTACAAGGACGTCGCCGGGTGGTTCGCGGTCTCCGTGCCGCCCGGCAGCGTCGGCCCGGCGGTGTCGGGGACGGATCTGCAGGGTCTGTCCGAGGACCCCGACCCGGCCGCCAATCCGGCATCGGCGGCCCGCACTCTGTGCAGGCTGGGCAGCGGTTACGGCGTCGAGTGCGCCGTGGTGCCGCAGTCCGGGAAACACGACTGGCCGTTCGCGTCGCGGGCCTTCGCCGCGGCACTGCCGTGGCTGGCTGCCCGGATCGGGACACCCGACGTTCCCCGGGTGGCACTGCCGGGAACCGGCACCCAGCCCGACGGGGTGACGATCGCCGCCGAGGCAGTAACCGGCAGCACCCCGCAATCGAGACCGCCGGGAGTACGGTGAGGCCATGGCTGAGGAGTCCCAGAGCGCGCACCCAGAGCCGGCGGCCGACCCGACTGCCGCACCGGATCCGGCACCGTCGGCGACGGCGGTCACCGGCTCATCGCTGCCACCGGTGATCCCGGCGCAGCCCGACACCGGGTACACCCCGGCCGGGGTGCCCACCCTGGAGGGCGTGCGGGAGAAGATCGAGACCCGGTACGCGACGGCACTGGGCTCAGCTGAGTTGGCCCAGGACACCGCGGCAGGGCACAGCGTCACCCAGCGTTACGAGCAGCGGCAGAAGGCGGCCGCGGACAAGCTCGAGGAGATTCGCGCAGCCATGCCCGAACACGCCGCACCCGCACCCGCACCCGCACCCGAAGGTGAACCGGACTGAACCGTCGGCCTCGCGGAACCACCCGTCACGCGCTGGCCTTGCGGCGTCGGGCGGGTTTGGGCGCCGGGGACTCCAACAGACCGGCCAGAAACTCACCGGTGTAGCTGCCCGCTTTGGCGGCGACGTCCTCCGGGGTGCCCTGGGCCACCACCATGCCGCCGCCCGAGCCGCCTTCCGGGCCCATGTCGATGATCCAGTCCGAAGTCTTGATGACATCGAGGTTGTGCTCGATCACGATGACCGAGTTGCCCTTTTCGACAAGGCCGTTGATGACCTTGAGCAGCTTGCGGATGTCTTCGAAATGCAGTCCCGTGGTGGGCTCGTCGAGGATGTAGACAGTTCGGCCGGTCGACCGCTTCTGCAACTCCGCGGCCAGCTTGACCCGCTGGGCCTCACCACCGGACAGTGTCGGCGCGGGCTGGCCCAACCGGACGTAACCCAGGCCGACGTCGACCAGTGTCCTCAGGTACCGGTGGATACCGCTTATCGGTTCGAAGAACTCGCAGGCCTCCTCGATGGACATGTCGAGGACCTCGGAGATAGTCCTGCCCTTGTAATGCACCTCGAGGGTCTCTCGGTTGTACCGGGCGCCCTGACAGACCTCGCAGGGCACGTAGACGTCGGGAAGGAAGTTCATCTCGATCTTGATGGTGCCGTCACCCGAACAGGCCTCACACCGTCCACCCTTGACGTTGAAGGAGAACCGGCCGGGCTGATAGCCGCGAACCTTGGCCTCGGTGGTGGCCGCGAACAGGGTGCGGATCTTGTCGAACACTCCGGTGTAGGTGGCCGGGTTGGACCGCGGGGTCCGCCCGATCGGGGACTGATCGACCCGGACCAGTTTGTCCACCTGGTCGAGGCCGTTGATCCGGGTGTGCCGACCCGGCACCAACCGGGCGCCATTGAGTTTGTTGGCCAACACCGCGGCGAGGATGTCGTTGACGAGGGTGGACTTCCCCGATCCGGACACTCCGGTGACGGCGGTGAGAACGCCGAGCGGGAAGGACACATCGATGTCGCGCAGATTGTGCTCGCGGGCGCCCACCACCGTCAGTTGGCGTTTACGGTCGACCGCGCGGCGGATGGCGGGCACCTCGATGCGCTGTTTGCCGGACAGGTAGGCCCCGGTGATCGAGTTCGGGTTGGTCAGCAGGTCGGCGTACGGCCCGCTGTGCACCACCCGGCCACCGTGTTCGCCGGCTGCCGGTCCGATGTCGACGATCCAGTCGGCATGGGCGATGGTGTCCTCATCGTGTTCGACGACGATCAGGGTGTTGCCCAGATCCCGCAGACGCGTGAGGGTTTCGATGAGCCGGCGGTTATCGCGCTGGTGCAGGCCGATAGACGGCTCATCGAGGACATAGAGGACGCCGACGAGCCCGGAGCCGATCTGGGTGGCCAGCCTGATCCGCTGGGCCTCCCCGCCGGACAGCGTGCCGGCCGCCCTGCTC
>VERS01000027.1 GCA_018882545.1 Mycobacterium sp. | reverse complement strand
CCAGATGATCTCGCAGGTCGTCGGATTGGCGGCGGCCGCGAGGTATCTCCGTGCGATCGGTATGACCGCCGTGCAGGGGCACGAGCAGGGCCTGGTCGGTGCGACCCTGGAGGGGCTTGCCGAGATCCCCGAGGTTCGTGTCATCGGACCGGCTGATCCGGCTGTTCGGCGCTCGCCGGTGGCCTTCGTCGTCGACGGTGTGCACGCCCACGACGTCGGTCAGGTGCTCGATGACGACGGAGTGGCCGTGCGCGTCGGTCACCACTGTGCCGCCCCGCTACATCGCCGGTTCGGCGTTGCGGCCACGGTTCGGGCGTCGTTCGCGGTGTACAACACGCATGACGAGGTGCGCCGGCTCATCGCCGGGGTTCGTCGCGCCGTCGACTTCTTCGGGGACCGCTGAGTGCGACTGGAGCAGATCTATCAGGACGTGATCCTCGATCACTACAAGCGTCCCCACCACCGGGGACTGCGGGAGCCGTTCGACGCCGAGGTACGTCACACCAACCCCGTGTGCGGCGACGAGGTGACCCTCAGGGTTGCCCTCTCCGGTGACCGCGTCACCGATGTCTCCTACGACGGGCAGGGCTGCTCGATCAGCCAGGCCGCCACGTCGGTGCTGACCGACCTGGTGATCGGACAGACGGTGGGCGACGCGCTCAAGACCGTGACGGAGTTCACCGAGATGATCTCCTCCCGGGGGACTGTCGAGGGTGACGAGGACGTGCTCGGCGACGCCGTCGCCTTCGCCGGGGTGGCCCGCTATCCGGCCCGGGTGAAGTGCGCGCTGCTGGGCTGGATGGCATTCAAGGACGCGGTACTGCGGGTTGCGGCGAAGGAGAAGAGATGAGCGAGACGGCCTCGGATGACCTGCTGGCCGACGTCGAGGAGGCCATGCACGACGTGGTCGACCCCGAACTCGGGATCAATGTCGTGGACCTGGGTCTGGTGTACGGAATCGACCTGGAAAAGAACGAAGGCCGAACCGTGGCGCTGATCGACATGACGCTGACATCGGCGGCCTGCCCGCTCACCGACGTGATCGAGGACCAGACGCTGGGCGCGCTGGTGGGTGCGGGGCTGGTCAACGAGGTGAAGATCAACTGGGTGTGGAATCCCCCGTGGGGCCCGGACAAGATCACCGAAGACGGCCGCGAGCAGCTCCGGGCGCTCGGGTTCACCGTCTAGCACACCGGTGCGGGAACACCGCCGGTGTGCGCGGTGTTGCACCCCGCATGACTACCCGTGACCTCACCGAGCAGGACTTCAACGACACCGTCGCCGGCAACGACATCGTGCTGGTCGACTTCTGGGCGTCCTGGTGCGGCCCCTGCCGGGCCTTCGCGCCGACCTTTGCCGCGGCGTCGGACAAGCACCCCGACATCGTCTTCGGCAAGGTCGACACCGAGGCTCAGGAGCAGCTCGCCGCGGCCGCCGAGATCCGCGCCATCCCGACCCTGATGGCGTTCAAGCAAGGGCATCTGGTGTTCAACCAGGCCGGCGCCCTGCCGCCGGCCGCGCTGGAGGCCTTGATCACGCAGATCCGCGACTTCGATGTCCAGGCGAGCCAGAACTCCCCGGCCGGCGACCAGCAGACCTGAACCCGCACGCGCTAGCGTGCAACGATGAGCGATTCGGGTTTCGTACTCGTCGACCGGCCCCGGCCGCATGTTGCCCTGGTCACCCTGAACCGGCCCGAGCGGATGAACTCGATGGCCTTCGACGTCATGGTGCCGCTGCGACAGGTGCTCGCCGAACTGAACCACGACAACGACGTCCGCGTCGTGGTGTTGACCGGCGCGGGGCGGGGGTTCTCCTCCGGGGCTGACCAGAAGTCCGCCGGGGCGGTGCCGCATGTTGCCGGGCTGACCCGGCCCTCCCACGCGCTGCGGTCGATGGAACTGCTCGACGAGGTGATCCTGGCGATGCGCCGGTTGCACCAGCCGATCATCGCGGCGGTCAACGGCGCGGCCATCGGCGGCGGGCTGTGTCTGGCGTTGGCCGCCGACATCCGGGTGGCCTCGGCCGACGCGTACTTTCGGGCCGCCGGCATCAACAACGGCCTGACCGCCAGCGAGCTGGGCCTGAGCTATCTGCTGCCGCGCGCCATCGGCAGCTCCCGCGCCTTCGAGATCATGCTCACCGGCCGCGACGTCGACGCGGCCGAGGCCGAGCGCATCGGTCTGGTATCCCGGCAGGTCGCGCCCGCGGATCTGCTGCCGACCTGCTACGAGATGGCCGCCCGGATCGCCGCCTTCTCCCGTCCGGGCATCGAGTTGACCAAGCGGACGCTGTGGACCGGACTGGACGCCAGTACCCTGGAGGGGCACATGCAGGCCGAGGGCCTCGGGCAGCTCTACGTGCGCCTGCTCACCGCCAACTTCGAGGAAGCGGTCGCCGCGCGCGCCGAGCAGCGCGACCCGGTCTTCACCGACGACAAGAACCCCCCCAGTTAGGAGACGACGCGCGTGATCAGCGCCACGGACCTTGAGGTCCGCGCCGGGGCGCGCACACTGCTGCTGGCCGAGGGCCCCGCACTTCGGGTGCAGCCCGGTGACCGGATCGGCCTGGTCGGCCGCAACGGTGCCGGCAAGACCACCACGCTGCGGATCCTGGCGGGGGAGGGCGAGCCGTATGCGGGCAGCCTCACCCGCACCGGGCAGGTCGGCTACCTGCCGCAGGATCCGCGGGAGGGCGACCTGGAGGTGCTGGCCCGCGATCGGGTGCTTTCGGCGCGCGGTCTGGACACCCTGCTGGCGGACCTGGAGAAACAGCAGGTAATGATGGCCGAGGTCGTCGACGACGCGGAGCGGGACCGGGCGGTGCGGCGCTACGGCCAACTCGAGGAACGCTTCGCCGCGCTGGGCGGGTATGCCGCCGAAAGCGAAGCCGGCCGCATCTGCTCGAGTTTGGGCCTGCCGGACCGGGTGCTGACCCAGTCGCTGCGCACCCTGTCCGGCGGTCAGCGCCGCCGGGTCGAACTGGCCCGAATCCTCTTCGCCGCCAGCGAAGGAGGCGCCGGCGCCGGATCGAATTCAGCTACGACGCTGCTGCTCGACGAGCCGACCAACCATCTCGACGCCGACTCCATCGGCTGGTTGCGCGAATTCCTCCGGTCCTACAACGGCGGCCTGGTGATCATCAGCCACGACGTCGGGCTGCTGGCCGACGTGGTCAACCGGGTCTGGTTCCTCGACGCGGTCCGAGGCGAGGTCGACGTCTACAACATGGGCTGGCAGAAGTATCTCGACGCCCGCGCGACCGACGAACAACGTCGGCGCCGGGAACGTGTCAACGCCGAGAAGAAGGCGTCGGCGTTGCGGGCCCAGGCTGCGAAAATGGGAGCCAAAGCCACCAAAGCCGTTGCCGCGCAGAATATGCTGCGCCGCGCCGAACGGATGATGGCGCAACTCGACGCCGAACGGGTGGCGGACAAGGTCGCCAAGATCCGGTTCCCGACGCCCGCGCCGTGCGGGAAGACCCCGCTGATGGCCACCGGACTGACCAAGAACTACGGATCCCTGGAGGTTTTCACCGGCGTCGACCTCGCCGTCGACCGTGGCTCCCGTGTGGTGGTGCTCGGCCTCAACGGTGCGGGCAAGACCACGCTGCTGCGCATCCTCGCCGGGGCCGAACAGCCCGACGCCGGGCAGATCGAACCCGGGCACGGATGCAAGATCGGCTACTTCGCCCAGGAGCACGACACTCTCGACAACATCGCGACCGTCTGGGAGAACATCCGGCACGCCGCACCGGACACCGGTGAGCAGGACCTGCGAGGTCTGCTGGGCGCTTTCATGTTCAGCGGTCCCCAGCTGGACCAACCGGCCGGAACTCTGTCCGGCGGCGAGAAGACTCGGCTGGCGCTGGCGGGGCTGGGGGCGTCCACCGCCAATGTGCTGCTGCTCGACGAGCCGACCAACAACCTCGATCCGGCATCACGGCAGCAGGTGCTCGACGCGCTGCGCAGCTACGTCGGGGCGGTGGTGCTGGTCACCCACGATCCCGGCGCCGCCGAAGCGCTCGACCCGCAGCGGGTGATCCTGCTGCCGGACGGCACCGAGGATCACTGGTCTGCCGACTACGCCGGCCTGATCGAACTGGCCTGATTCCGCCGATCAGCCGTCCAGAGCGGCCCGGATGGCCTCGGCGAGTGAAACGGCCGGACCCGCGGGCTGATCGGGCGTGCGGATGTCGGAGTTGACGAAGACCACCAGCGAGGTCTGCCGCTGCGGGTGGTGGGCGGCGTAGGTGGTGTACCCGGGAACCGACCCGTCGTGGCCCCACCAGCCCCGGATGGAGAAGAATCCCAGCCCGTAGGTCGCCGTCGGGTCGTCCGGGTCCAGCCGGCCCAACTCGGTGCCCACCGAGGCCTCGCGCTCGCGCTGAATGTCCGCCGAGACCAGGCCGCCGCCGCTGGCCAGCGCCTGCGTCCAGGTGCGCAGGTCGTCGAGGGTGGAGATCATCGCCCCCGCGGTGAATTCCCAGGACGGGTTCCAGTTGGTGGCGTCGCGGATCGGCCCGCCCGGCGGCACCGGGATTCCCAGCGCCTGGAAAGCCTCCCCGGGCTGGTCGGTGATCCCCTGCAGGTGCGGTTCGGGAAGGTCCGGGGACTGCCCCGCGAACGACGTGCCCGACAGCCCCAGCGGCTCAAGGAGATTGCTCCGGAACACCTCGGCGACCGGACGGCCGGTGACCTCCTCGATCACCATCCCCAGCAGCACCGTGTTGGTGTTGCTGTAGTGGTAATCGCTGCCCGCCGGGAACAGTGCGGGCTGGGTCCTGGCGAAGTCGACCAACTGCTCGGGGGTGAAGACCGCTCCGGCGGGATCGGCCGCCCAGGCCCGGTCGAAGTCGAGGTTGTCGTTGTAGGCGGGGATACCGCTGGTCATGCGGGCCAGATCGCGCAGTGTTGCGGTATCCCCGTTGGGCAGCCCGGGGATGTAGGTTCCGATGGTGTCGGCCAGGGCGACCTGTTGCCGGTCGACCAGTTGCAGCAACGCCATCACGGTGAACGTCTTTGTCACGCTGCCGATCCGGGTGTGATCCCCGCGTGCGGGCGGACGGTCCGAGCCGCGCCCGGCGGCTCCGGTCACGCCGACCCAGGCGCCGCTGGGAGCCCACACGCCGACTATCGCTCCGGGATAGCCGTGGGCGGCGCGGTGGGCGTCCAGGCGCGCCTGTAAGTCGGCACGCAGCGGTTGGGCGAGTTGGGACTCCGCGCGTTGGGCCTCCGCCGGCGGAGCAGCCGCCCCGGGGGCCGGGGTGGTCGGCGCGGCGCAGCCGGCGACCAGCAGGGCTGTCACCGCGGCCGCGACGAGCCTCACCGCCCCGCTCTCCTAAGCGGAGTCGGCGCGCAGCATGTTGCGCAGCACGTACTGCAGGATGCCGCCGTTGCGGTAGTAGTCGGCTTCCCCCGGGGTGTCGATGCGGACGACGGCGTCGAATTCGACCGCGGAACCGTCGGCCTTGGTGGCCGTGACATGGACGGTCCGCGGAGTTCTGCCGGAGTTGAGTTCCTCGATTCCGGTGATGTCGAACACCTCGGTGCCGTCCAGTTTCAGCGAGGCCGCCGATTCCCCGGCGGGGAACTGCAGCGGGATGACCCCCATTCCGATCAGGTTGGACCGGTGGATCCGCTCGAAGGACTCGGTGATGACCGCGCGGACCCCGAGCAGGCGGGTGCCCTTAGCCGCCCAGTCCCGCGACGAGCCGGAGCCGTACTCCTTACCGCCGAGCACGACCAGCGGGATCCCCGCCGCGGCGTAGTTCTGGGCCGCGTCGTAGATGAAGGCCTGCGGACCGCCAGGCTGGGTGAAGTCGCGGGTGTATCCGCCGGAGACTCCGCCCTCGACGACGGCGTCGAGCAACTGGTTGCGCAGCCGGATGTTGGCGAAGGTTCCGCGGATCATCACCTCGTGGTTGCCGCGCCGGGAGCCGTAGGAGTTGTAGTCCTTGCGATCCACGCCGTTGGCGTCGAGGTACTGCGCCGCCGGGGTTCCGGGCTTGATGCTGCCGGCCGGGCTGATGTGGTCGGTGGTTACCGAATCACCCAGTAGGGCAAGCACTCTGGCGCCGGTGATGTCGGTCACCGGAACCGGCTGGGCCGGCATGCCCTCGAAGTAGGGCGGTTTGCGCACGTAGGTCGACTTCGGATCCCAGGCGAAGGTGTCGCCAGACGGGGTGGGCAGGTTCTGCCAGCGCTGGTCGCCCTGGAACACGTCGGCGTAGTTGGACTTGAACATGTCCTGGGTGATGGCCGAGGCGATGGTCTCCTCGATCTGCTTGGTGGACGGCCAGATGTCCTTGAGGAACACCTCGCCGCCCTGGGCGTCCCGGCCCAGCGGATCTGAGGCGAAGTCGAAGTCCATCGAGCCGGCCAACGCGTAGGCGATCACCAGCGGCGGGGAGGCCAGATAGTTCATCTTCACGTCGGGGGAGATGCGGCCCTCGAAGTTGCGGTTGCCGGACAGCACCGCGGTCACCGTCAGGTCGTTGTCGTTGATCGCCCGGGAGATCTCCTCCGGCAGCGGACCGCTGTTGCCGATGCAGGTGGTGCAGCCGTAGCCGACCAGATAGAAGCCCAGCTTCTCCAGGTACGGCCACAGACCGGCCTTCTCGTAGTAGTCGGTGACGACCTGGGAACCCGGTGCCATCGAGGTCTTCACCCACGGCTTGGCGGTCAGTCCCCGCTCCACCGCGTTCTTGGCCAGCAGGGCCGCCCCGAGCATGACCGAGGGGTTGGAGGTGTTGGTGCAGGAGGTGATCGCGGCGATCACCACCGCGCCGTGGTCGAGGACGAACTCACCGCGGTCGGCCGACCGCACCCGCACCGGCCTGCTGGGACGTCCCTCGGCCCCGGCGGCCGCAGACACGACGTCCACGGCGTCGGTGTCGGCGAAGCTCAGCGCAGCCGGGTCGCTGGCCGGGAAGGACTCCTCGACGGCCTCGTCGAGTCTGGTCTCCGGCGCCGGCTTGTTCTCCTCGACGTAGTTGTGGATGTCCTTGCGGAACGCGGTCTTGGCATCGGCGAGTTCGATGCGGTCCTGCGGGCGCTTGGGTCCGGCGATGGAGGGGACTACGTCGGCGAGGTTCAGCTCGAGGTACTCGGAGTACTTGGCCTCGTGGTCGGGGTTGTGCCACAGGCCCTGCGCCCGGGCGTAGGCCTCCACCAGGGCCACCTGGGCTTCGCTGCGACCGGTGAGCCGCAGGTAGTCGATGGTCACCTCGTCGATCGGGAAGATGGCTGCGGTGGAGCCGAATTCGGGGCTCATATTGCCCAGGGTGGCGCGGTTGGCCAGCGGTACCTCAGCCACACCTCGGCCGTAGAACTCCACGAACTTGCCCACCACACCGTGCTTGCGCAGCATCTCGGTGGCGGTCAGCACCACGTCGGTGGCGGTCACCCCGGGTTGGATCTCGCCGGAGAGTTTGAAGCCGACCACGCGGGGGATCAGCATCGACACCGGCTGGCCGAGCATGGCGGCCTCGGCCTCGATGCCGCCCACCCCCCAGCCCAGCACGCCCAGGCCGTTGACCATCGTGGTGTGACTGTCGGTGCCCACACAGGTGTCCGGATAGGCCACGCCGTCCCGCTCCATGACGACCCGGGCCAGGTACTCGATGTTGACCTGATGGACGATGCCGGTCCCGGGCGGCACCACCTTGAAGTCGTCGAAGGCACCCTGGCCCCAGCGCAGGAACTGATAGCGCTCGCCGTTACGCGAGTACTCGATGTCGACGTTGCGCTCGAAGGCATCCACACGGCCGAAAACGTCGATGATCACCGAGTGGTCGATGACCAACTCGGCCGGGGCCAGCGGGTTGACCCGGTCGGGATCACCGCCGAGGTCGGCGACCGCCTCCCGCATGGTGGCCAGGTCCACGATGCAGGGCACGCCGGTGAAGTCCTGCATGATCACCCGGGCCGGGGTGAACTGGATCTCGGTGTCGGGCTGGGCCGACGGATCCCAGTTCGCGATCGCCCGGATGTGGTCGGCGGTGATGTTGGCACCGTCTTCGGTGCGGAGCAGATTCTCGGCGAGCACCTTGAGGCTGTACGGCAGCTTCTCGGTGCCGGGTACCGCGTCGAGGCGGTACATCTGGTAGCTGGAGTCCCCGACCTTGAGGGTGTCGCGGGCCCCGAATGAATTCAGGGACGAACTTGCGCTGCTCACATCAACTCCCGGCTTGGGTTCTCTGGGCGGGTCTGTCGGCAGTCGGATACTAACGGTGCAGTTGGCGAACCGAAGTGGCCGACCCGGCTCCAGTCTGGTCTGCCACGGCGCGTGCTGCCACCCCTTCGCGGCGATCGCGGTACGGTCGGGCCCGTGAGCCCCCTGACCGTGCCCACCGTCCCGGCTACTTCCACGCCGGTGTTCATGCCGGTGTTCCTACCCACGTTCATCCCGGTGGAGGTCTGCACCGCCGTGGGTCTGCCGCCGTCGGTCCCGGTGGGCGACTGTCTGTCGGCGGGGAAGGCCGATGTTGTCGCGGACGGCGTTGCCGCCCCCCCCGCCGACGTCCCGGGGCTGCAGAAAGTGGTCACCGACGCCCGTGACCGCGGCGTCGACCTGAAGGTCGTGGTGATGCAGGAGAGCCCGATCATCGACACCCCGCTGCGCGATATCGCCACCGCGGTGGGGCAGGACAGCCCCGGTGCGACCGTGCTGGTGCTCAGCCCGGGATGGGCGGGCTCCTACAGCACCACCTATGACCGCGTGCTGCTCGAAGCGGGGCAGGACGTCGCGAAATTGGCCGACAATCCCGTTCAGGGCGCCCAGAATTTCGTGGACCAGTTGAAAACCCCGATCTTCGACTGGACCGCATTCACCGTAATTGTCGTGTTCGCGGTAGCCGCGGCGGCCGTCGCGACGGGTTTGTTACGCCGCTGGGCACGACGCAGCAGCCGCGCCGAAACCCGCCCCGGAAACTAGACGCGCACTGCGGTTTTCACCGGGTGGGCCGGCTCCGCGAAGGCGGTTGGGGACACCCCGAAGATCACTATTCGGTCACACCTGCGGAAATACAAGATTGTAATTCTGCTGGCCGGTTTCTTCTGCGACTGACGTGACGTACGGTTCTCCTGAAGCCATTGTTATTGAAGTGAAAAAAGTGACTTTTGTTACTCAAGTGACGGATTGTCCAACGCGTAGGAGTCGGAGTCGTATGAGGCCTTGCAGCGGTTCCCGCGCCGTTCGCGCTGCGCGGGCGGTTTGTCCGCTGATACTCACCGTCGCCCTCGCCGTGTCGGTGTCGGGGGTGGCACAGGCCGAACCGGCACCGGAGCCCAACAGCCTGGCCGCGCTGGTCGCCGACGTCGCCGAGGCAAACCAGCGACTGCAAGACGTCGGTGCGCGGGTACAGCTCGAGCAGGAGAGCGTCAACAAGGCGATCGTGGAGGTCCAGGCGGCTCGCGATGCCGCCGCGGCCGCTGCCCAGCAGGTGGACGCCAGCAGACAGGCGATCAAGGACGCCGATTCCGCGATCGTCGCCGCGCAGCAGCGGTTCGACACCTTCGCCGCCGCCACCTACGTCAACGGGCCGACCGCATCGCTGGTGCTGGCCCGCACACCGGAGGAGATCATCGCAACCGCCACCGCCGGACAGACGCTGGCGCTGAGCACCCAGGCGGCCATGGCCGGATTGCGCCAGGCTCAGACCGCGGCCGTCAACGCCGATTCGGCGGCGCGGGCGGCCAAGGGGAGGGCCGACCAGGCCGTCAAGGATGCACAGCGCAGTCAGGACGCCGCGGTGGAGGCCTTGACCCGGGTCCAGCGGACGTTCCGGGAACAGCAGGCCGAGATCGACCGGTTGGCCGCCGAGCGACGGGCTGCCCAGCAGAAACTTCAGGCAGCCCGGGCCGCGTCGGTGTCGACCGCCGGTGACCCACCGCAGACCGCCGCACCGCTGGTGGAGGCCGCTGCCCCGGCGCCGCAGGCCGCCGGGCCGACGCCGCAGGCCGCCGGGCCGACAGCGCAGGCCGCCGGGCCGCCTGATCCGGCCGACTGGGACCGGCGGGCGCCGGGTGCGACCGTCACGGTTCCCTATGGCGATCCCTCGGAGTGGGATCTGACCC
>VERS01000026.1 GCA_018882545.1 Mycobacterium sp. | reverse complement strand
CTGTTGGCCCGGACCGATCCCGACGCGCCGAAGAAGCAGGCCGGAATCTCGTTCATCCTGGCCGAGATGAACTCCCCGGGGATCACGGTGCGCCCGATCAAACTGATCGACGGCAGCTACGAGGTCAACGAGGTGTGGTTCGAAGACGTGCGCGTTCCGGCGGACCAGTTGGTCGGTGAGGAGAACGCGGGATGGAGCTACGCGAAGTTCCTGCTGTCCAACGAACGCACCGGAATCGCCCGGGTGGGTACCACCAAGGTATGGCTCACCGAGGTCAAGGAGCGGGCGGCCAAGACTCCGCTGGGGGACGGCACCCTGATGGAGGACGCGTTGTTCGCCGCGCGGGTCGCCGAGGTCGAAAACGAACTGCTGGCGCTGGAGTTGACCCAGTTGCGGGTCACCGGTGACGAGGCCGGCGGCAAGCCCAACCCGGCATCGTCGATTCTCAAGCTGCGCGGCACCCAGCTGCAGCAGGCGGTGACCGACCTGCTGGTGGAGGTGGCCGGGCCGGACTCGCTGCCGTTCGAGGCCGGCGACATCGACTCCCCCGAGTGGGCGCAGCAAGCCGCGCCGCGTTACCTGAACTACCGCAAGACCTCCATCTACGGCGGCAGCAATGAGGTGCAGCGCACCATCATCGCCTCGACCATCCTCGGTCTGTAGGGAGCATCGACGTGAATTTCGACCTGACCGAAGAGCAGCACCTGCTCGCCGACACCACTCGCGATGTGCTGTCGGGTCTGGACACCGAAAAGCGCAACAAGATCGTGGAGTCCGACCGGGGCTGGAGCTGGGAGACCTGGCAGCAGCTGGCCGAAATCGGCATCCTGGGACTGGGCTTCGACGAGGACTCCGGCCCCATCGAGGTGATGGCGGTGATGACCGAGATCGGACGCCGGCTGGCACCGGAACCGGTGGCCGCGGCCGCACTGATCCCCGGCGCGGTGATTGCCGAGCATGGCTCCGCCGAGCAGCGCTCAATTCTGGATGAGGTGGCCGCCGGCCGGCGACTGCTGGCCTTCGCCCACACCGAGCCGGGCCGGCGCGGGGCGGCCGAGTTAGTCACTCGCGCAACCGAACAGGGCGGCGCCTGGACGTTGACCGGCCAGAAGAACCCGGTACTGGCCGGTGACAGCGCCGACACCCTGCTGGTCAGCGCCACTCTGCCCGGCGGTGGATCGGGCTTATTCCTGGTCGACTCCGGAACCGTGACCCGGCGCGGCTACCGCACCTTCGACGGCCGGCGCGGCGCGGAGATCGCCCTCGACGACGCCCCGGCACAGCCACTCGGTCGTGGTGGGGACGCCGGCGCCGCCACTGCGGCTGCGGTCATCCGGTTCCAGTCCGCACTGTGCGCAGAAGCAGTCGGTGCGATGGACGAATCGTTGAAGTTGACAACGGATTACCTCAAGACGCGCAAGCAGTTCGGGGTTCCGCTGAAGACATTCCAGACCCTCACCCAGCGCGCCGCGGATATGTACGTGTCGCTGGAGTTGGCCCGCAGCATGAGTTACTACCTGGCTGTGTCGGTGGCCGACGGCCGGTTCGACCCGATGGTGGCCGCGCGGGCCAAGCTGCAGATCGGCCGCTCAGGCAAGCACATCGCTGAGGAATCCATTCAGTTGCACGGCGGGATCGGCGTCACCGCCGAGTATCCGATCGCCCACTACGCCGCGCGACTGACCGCCATCGACCAGACCTTCGGCTCAGTGGGCGATCAGTTGCGCTATCTGGTCAGTCAGGTCGGCAGCTACGGGACGGCCGTTCTTTAGTCCCGGGCCCCGGCGGTCAGCCGGCCCTGACCAGCTTCGGCGGCTCCCAGACCCCACTGAGGGCAACGTCGGTGGGCCAGTAGAGCCGCATGAAAACGGTGAAGGGTCCCGGCGGGGCGGGTAGCCAGTTCGGCTGTTTGTCCGACTCCGGCGGGCTGTTCTGGACATAGATCGTCAGGCCCCCGTCGGGGTTCTTGACCAGGTCCGGCAGCATCGCGGAGTTGATGACGTATCGGTTGATCGGGTTGTCGACCAGCTGGCTCTCGGGCAGCTTGTACATCGTCACCGACCAGAAGGCGTTGACCGGCGGCAACTGGCCTTCGGGGAAGGTAAGGGTGTATTTGTTGGCACCGGTCAGCGGCGCACCGTCGGCATCGGTGGACAGCACCGGATACATGGCTTCCTCGTTGGAATTGGCGTAGATCCCGATCACTGCACCCGCCATCCGGTAGAGGTAGTTGGAAGCGAGCTGGTCTTTGGTGCCGAACAGTTGACCCGACTTCACCTCGCCGCTCTCGATCTTGTCTCTCTTGAAGGTGTTGAACTCCGCCCAGGCGTCCGTCATCCCGGCCTTGAGTGCCTCCTGCATCTCGACACTGAGTTCGGCCGAGGAGAATGTCCCGTCTCCGGTCAACCCGATCGAAGCGAACCGGGCGCGGGTGTCCGTTTCGGTCGGCAGCACCGGAGCGTACTGGAACTGGAAGTCCAGGAGGTCGAAGAAGCTCAACGAGGTCTTCTGCTCCTCGGGGCTCAGCGGCTTGGGCCAGTCGACGGCCGGTGCCTCCGGGGTGCGGTCGTCCTTGAGGAATGCCGACAGCGGCTGGACCTTGTAACCGGTCTGGATCTTGGTGACGTTGCCGAGGTCGTCCGGCCCGAGCAGCTGCGTTCGGTAGGCCACCAGGACGAAGTCGGTGTCGGCCTTGATGACGTCGGCGATCCCCTCGGGCTTCTCGCCGGTCCACCCCGGCCCGGCCAGCAGGTAGAGGCCACCATCGACACCGGTGGTCCGGGTGCCGACATAGGCGAAGTTGTAGGTGTAGGCGTCGATGAACTGCAGCGAGTAGTACCGGTCGGTGATCGGCGGGACGAACAGAACCAGCGGCTCCGCCCGCAGATCGGCACCCAGCATCGAGTAGGGAGTATCGGAGTTGGGCGTCTGAACCGTGGTGTCGGCGGGGGTGAAAACCCTTGCCATGCTGTGAACTTGATTCCAGGGACCCTTGTATTCAGGACTCGTGGTGTCGATGAAATAGGAATACTGGACGCGGTAGCTGTCCACCATCGGGAAGCCGTAGATGTAGGCCTCCTTGGCGATGGCGCGGGCTTGATCGGCAGTCACCGGCCCACTGGGCGCGGGCAGATTCGACGTGGGGCCGGGCCGTTCGGCCTGGTTGGCCGACCCGCAGCCGGCCAGGAGTGCGAAAACGAAAAGGAGTGTGACCAGGACCGCGATCCCGTTCCGCGACGGTGGCATTTGCTCTCCTCGGTGGGTTCGCACAACCTACCCCATGGGGCTGGTCGGACGTCGCTATCGAATGCCGAGCAGCGCATCCACGGCAGTCGCCACAAGTGCTGGTGCCGCGGAGTCCCGGCCGCCGTATTCCAGCGCGTCGGCGGCCCAGCCGTCCACGGCGGCAAGGGCTTTGGGGGTGTCCAGATCGTCAGCGAGGTAGCGGCGGAGCCTGGCGATCAGGTCTGCGGCGTCCGGGCCGGAAGCCAACGACGTTGCCGCGCGCCAGCGCCGCAACCGGATGACCGCGTCGGTGAGCAGTCCGTCGGTCCAGAACCTCTCGGCGCGGTAGTGCCCGGCCAGCAGGCCGAGCCGGATGGCCGCGGGGTCAACACCCTGGGATCGCAACACCGAGACCAGGACCAGATTGCCCCGGCTCTTGGACATCTTGTGGCCCTCCCAACCGATCATGCCGGCATGCACATAAAACCGGGCGAATCGGCGTTGGCCGGTCGCGCACTCCGCGTGCGCGGCCGAGAACTCATGGTGCGGGAAGATCAGGTCGCTGCCGCCACCCTGAACGTCGAAACCGAAACCGATGCGGCTCAGGGCAATTGCAGCACACTCGACGTGCCAGCCCGGCCGTCCGGGACCGAACGGCGAAGGCCAGCTCGGCTCGCCGGGGCGATGCGCGCGCCAGAGCAGCGCGTCGAGGGGGTCGGCCTTCCCGGGGCGCTGCGGATCTCCTCCGCGTTCGGCGAACAACCGCAGCATGGTGGCGCGGTCGTAATTGGACTCGTATCCGAACTGGACGCCGGCGTCGGCACGGAAGTAGACGTCCGGGTGGACCGGATCGTCGACGACGTAGGCCGCACCGCAGGCCAGCAGCTTTTCCACCAGTTCGACCACTTCGTCGATGGCCTCGGTGGCGGCGACGTAGTCCTGCGGCGGCAGGACCCGCAGGGCGGCCATATCGTCGGCGAACAGCCGGGTCTCCCGGGTGCCGAGGTCACGCCAGTCCACCCCGTCCCGTTCGGCGCGTTCGAAGAGCGGGTCATCGACGTCGGTGACGTTCTGTACGTAATGCACCCGATGACCGCTGTCCAGCCACACCCGGTGCACCAGATCGAACGCCAGATAGGTGGCGGCGTGGCCGAGATGGGTGGCGTCGTAGGGGGTGATCCCGCAGACGTACATGGTGGCGGTCGGACCGGGCACGGTCGGCCGGACCTGCCGGTCGGCGCTGTCGTAGAGCCGCAGCTGAGGCCCCCGACCGGGCAACTCGGGAATGTCGGCGGCCGGCCAAGCCTGCATCAGCCGGCCAGCCAGATCGCGTCGAGCAGCAGTTCGGCCACCTCCGGCCGGCACATCAGGAAGTCGGGCAGGTAGGGGTCGGGCTGGTTGTAGCGCAGCGGCGAGCCGTCCAGCCGGGTGGCGTGCAGGCCGGCGGCCTTGACCACACCCGCCGGTGCGGCTGAGTCCCACTCCCACTGGCCGCCGGCGTGGATGTAGGCGTCGGCGTCACCGCGGACGACCGCCATGGCCTTGGCCCCGGCCGACCCGATCCGGATGAACTCGAAGTCGAGCCGATCGCGCAACAGCCATAGCGCCAACGGCGGGCGGTTGGCGCTGGCGGTGATGCGGATGGGTCCCGACGGCGGCGGCGGTGGCGGGTTGACGGTGTCGCTGCGGTGGACCTCACCGAGGGCCGGTAGCGCCACCGCAGCGTCGGTGATCACGCCTTCGCGACCGGATGTGCGCTGCCACAGGGCAACGTGCACGGCCCAGTCCTCCCGCCGGGGCGTGGAGAACTCGCGGGTTCCGTCGAGCGGGTCGATGATCCAGACCCGGTCGGCGCGCAATCGGGCCAGATCGTCGTGGGCCTCCTCGGAGAGCACCGCGTCGCCGGGGCGTTCCGAACGTAGTCTGCTGAGCAGCAACTCGTTAGCCCGGACGTCGCCGGCGTCGCCGAGGGCGGGCGGAAAGTCATGGCCCATCTCCTCGCGGACCGCCAGCAGCAACCGCCCCGCCTCCTGCGCCAGATCGGCGGCCAGTTCGGCGTCGGTGCGACTCATCCAGCCAGTATTGCCGAACCACCGGGTGCCGTCTGCCGCACCCCGGGCACCCGGCGGGTAAGTTGACAGCCATGCGCACCACCGTCGCGGCCCTCACCGTCGCTGCCGCCCTGAGCGCCCTGAGCACCGCGGCGTGCGGCAGGGACTCCGGTGCGAAGGACCAGACCGATCCGCTGATCGGCACGACCTGGCAGCTGCTGACCATCGAGTCGATGAGTGAAGCCGAACAGCCCAGCACCACGATCGACACTCCGGCGGAGTACACGGTGACCTTCGGCCAGGACGGCCAGGCCGGCTTCCGGGTCGACTGCAACCGCGGCAACTCCACCTGGACCACAGAGGCCGGGTCGGCCGAATCGGGCTCCCTGACCTTCGGGCCCATCGGCCTGACCAAGATGATGTGCCCGCAGCCGTCCTACGACGCCCAGGTCGCCGCGGCGTTGGGCCGAGTGCGCAGCTACCTGCTCTCCGACGGCAAGTTGCACCTCTCGCTGGAAGCTGACAGCGGCGTGATGCACTGGGAACCGCTGCCGGCCGGCCGGTAGGCACCGGCCGACAATGGTCTGGCTGATCGCCTCCGCTGCGGCCATGCTGGCGGCCGCGATCGCTCTGCGAGGCCGGCCGGGCCTGGTTCTGCTGGCCGCCGGTTTGTTCACCCTGCTGGGCGCCCTGACGATGGGGATGCACGCGGACTGGCTGGTCTCCTTCGACACCGCCCTGGAGAACTGGAGCGATCGGCACCGCACCGACCGCCGGGGCGAATTGGCAGCCGGCATCTGGGCATTTCTGGGCGATCCGCTTCATGCCCTGATCATCGCCGTGGTTGGCGGCACGCTGCTTTCGTTGCGGATGAAATCGCCGATCCCGGTGGTGCTCGTGACCGGGGCGGTGGGGGTCGGCGTGGCGGTCGAGGAGACGCTGAAGACGGTGATTCCTCCGCACTCGTTCCCATCCGGACACGTCACCGTCGCGACCACCCTGTTCGGCATGATCGCGGTGTGCCTGGCGGCAGGGGACAGCCGGCTGGCGAAGGTGGCATTGGGGGTCCTGGTGGCCGAAAGCGTGTTCCTGGTCGCGGCCCTTGCCGTGTACTCCGGCGCACACACCTTCACCGACGTGCTCGGCGGCGCACTGCTCGGATCGGCGATCCTGGCGTCGGGCGCCGCCCTGCTGGACTACGCCCGGCGACCATCCGGCGGCGCGGTCCGTGCCGGGCCGCCGAGGGTGCGCAGGGCGTTCAAAACGCCGGCCAGGGCAGCGGCCGGCGGCCGGCCGGGCTGGGCATCACCGGGTCGGCCAGCAGTCCCCGGACCCGACGATGTAACGCGTCCACTTCCGCGGCTGTGATGTGGCGGCGCAGCCGAGCCGCCAGCTTTCCGCCCAGGCGACTGTCCAGGTTGCGCAGCGCCGCAAGAGATTCTCCGTCGATCGGCTCGCCCGCCCAACCCCAGAGCACGGTGCGGAGTTTGTCGTGAACGTGCAGTGAGATTCCGTGGTCCACGCCGTAGACGGCGCCCTCCGCGCCGGCCAGGATGTGGCCGCCCTTGCGGTCGGCGTTGTTGACGATCACATCGAACACGGCCATCCGCCGCAGGCCCGGGTGGTCGGCGTGCACCAGCGCGACCTCCCCCCCGGCGTAATCGTAGGCGGTCAGCACCGACAGGTAGCCCTGCGGGACCGCATCGGCCGGACAGAGTTCGACCAGCCCCGGCTCGGTCGGCGACTCGGCCTGATCGACCCAGACCTGCACCATTCCCGGCCCGGCCGGGCCCTGCCGGATCACCGTGTGCGGCACCACATTCCAGCCCAGCGCCTCAGAAACCAGGAATGCACCGTACTCCCGGCCGGCCAGCGTGCCGTCGGGGAAATCCCAGAGGGGCTGTTCGCCGGCGACCGGCTTGTAGACGCACTGCACGACGCTGCCCGCCAGCCGCGACTCACACAGGAAGGTCGCATTACTGGCTGATCGGATACGGCCCACGACAGCCAACTCGCCGCGCTGCACAACCTCCTGCGGCCGGTCTGTCACGACGCGGGATCGTCCCCGGCGGCGTCACCGGCATCCTCACCGGCATCGTCACCCGGGTCGTGCTGCGGGCCCCGGCGATAACCGTTGGTGCGCACGCACAGGTGCCCCTCGGGGTCCAGCGGTTCATCGCAGAGCGGACACGGCGGGCGGCCCGCGGAGATCACCCGCTGCGACCGGGCGGCGAACTGCTGGGCGTCTTCCGGGGAAAGGAAGACCCGCACCGCGTCGGGACCCTCCTCGGCGTCGTCGAGAATGACCGAGGCGTCGAACGCGGTGTCGCTGACGGCCAGCAACTCGACCACCACACTCTGGGCCTCAGCGTCCCAGCCCAGGCCCATCGTGCCCACCCGGAATTCAGCGTCGACCGGGGTGAGCAGTGGGCTGAGGTCTACGACCTCGCTCTCCGGCGGCAACGGGGTGCCGAAGCGGCGGTGGACCTCGGCCAGCAACGCTCCGATCCGCTCCGCCAGCACGGCGACCTGCTGCTTTTCCAGCATCACCGACACCACCCGCTTGTCGTGTACCGCCTGCAGATAAAAGGTCCGGTTCCCGGGTTGCCCCACCGTGCCGGCGACAAACCGGTCGGGGGTGCGGAAGACGTGGATTGAGCGGGTCATGGTCACCCCTAAAATACCGGCCCGGCGGCGGCGGAAGGCCAACGCGCCCGGATACGCGCTGGATTCAGCGCGCGGGATTCAGTCGGTCGAGCCGCCGACGACCGCTTCGCTGTGACCCGAACCCTCGACCGGGCGCGAGACCGCGGTCAACGCCGAGGCCAGTTGCGCTCCGGTGTGGTTGACGTGCAGGACGAACGGCCGGAGTTCGGTGTAGCGGATCACGCTCATCGAGGCCGGGTCAGCGGTGATGCGCTGGAAACTGTCCAGGTGCGTGCCCAGTGCGTCAGCGAGCACGGCCTTGATCACATCGCCGTGCGTACAGGCCACCCACAGCGCATCGGTGCCGTGCTCGGCGGCGAACCGGCGGTCATGTTCCCGCACCGCCTCCACTGCCCGGGCCTGCACCTGGGCCAGACTCTCGCCGCCGGGGAAGACGGCCGCGCTGGGCTGTTGTTGGACGACGGACCACAGCGGCTCGCTGGTGAGTTCGGACAATTGCCGCCCGGTCCACTGTCCGTAGTCGACCTCGGCCAGCCGCTCATCGATGAAAACTGCCATGCCCAGCGCGGCGGCCAGGGGCTCCAGGGTGAGCCGGCAGCGCAGCAGCGGGGAACGAACCAGCGCCTTGATCGGTAGACCCGACACGCGTTCAACCAGCGCCTCGGCCTGGGCGATGCCTTTCTGGTCGAGCTCGACGCCCTCCGATCGCCCGGCCAGGGTGTGGGTGATGTTGGCCATCGACCGGCCGTGGCGCAGCAGGATGACGGTCATCGGCAACTCACGTTGCCGCCACCACGCCGGTGGCCAGCAGCGCCATCACCGTCAGCGACAGGATCACCCGGTAGCCGACGAACCAGTACATGGCATGGTGGGCCAGGAACCGCAGGAGCCACGCCACCGCGGCGAATCCCACCACGAAGGTGATCACCACCGACACCGCAAGCTGCGCTCCGCTGGCGCTCATGCCGGTGCTGACCGGGTCGAAGGCGTCCGGCAGCGAAAACAATCCGGAGGCGAAGACCGCCGGAATGGCAAGCAGGAAGCCGAATCTCGCCGCCAGCGGCCGGTCCAGGCCCAGAGCCAGCCCGGCGCTGATGGTGGCCCCGGATCGGGACACTCCGGGAATCAGGGCCAGGCACTGGGCAAGCCCGACCAGCAACCCGTCCCGCCAGGTGAGTTGGCCGACGTGGCGATCCTGCCTGCCGAAGTACTCGGCTGCGGCGATGACCGCGGAGAACACCAGCATCGCGGTGGCCACAACCCACAGGTTACGCACGTCTGAGCGGATGACGTCCTTGAACGCGAAACCCAACACCCCGATCGGGATGGACCCGATGATGACGTACCAGCCCAGCCGGTAGTCGGGGTCGTCCCGGAGCGAGGGCACCCGCAAACCTGTAAACCAGGCCTTGAGAATCCGGACGATGTCCCGGGCGAAATACACCAGCACCGCGGCCTCGGTGCCGAGCTGGGACACGGCGGTGAAAGATGCGCCGGCGTCGCCGCCGAAGAACAGCCGGGACACGATCGCCAAATGGCCCGACGAGGACACCGGAAGGAATTCGGTAAGCCCCTGCACGATCGAGAGCACCACGACCTGCAACCAGGACATCGCCGTCAGATCCACCGCGGACACATCCACGCCGAGCACCGTACCCGGGCCCGGTGCGCAAGCCGCAACTCAGCGCACCGCCCTGCCCTGTCCGTCCCTGCACTCCTGCCCGCCGAACCGCGCCCCTACAATCCGGGTTCTGAGGATCGTCCGACCGAGACCGGGGGCCACCCGTTGCCATTCCACCCACACCGCGCCGCCGTGCGCGGGGCCGCGGCCGGATCGGTGCTGGTGGTGATCCTGGCCGGCGGGTGCAAGTCGAATCCTGTCGACGCCCCTCCCCCGACCATCGAGCCGGCCACCGCGGCGCGCTCGCCGGCGACGGTCACCACCCCGACCGGGCGGATCCTGCCGCTGGCCGGTGACCCCCAGTCCGCGCTGGCCGAAGCGGGGTCACTGGTAGTCCTCACGGCCGGAGCCGACGCCGAAGCGCCGGCCGCACTCAGCGTCTACGACCAGGCCGGAGGGCGGCGCACGGTGCCGCTGCCGGGGCCGGCCACCGCCCTCGCCCACGGCGACGGTGAC
>VERS01000600.1 GCA_018882545.1 Mycobacterium sp. | reverse complement strand
ACGCTGATCCTGTGCGGCGGCCTGCTCACCGGCCTGCTGCACCCGGGCGCGCACGCCTTCCCGGTGGAGGCCGACCGGCTGATGACCGAGCGCGGCTGGCGGCACATCCGCGCCGACGTGCACCCGATGCGGTCGTGTGAGGCCAATGAGGCCGACATCGAGGCGGCCTTCCACGGGCAGGGCCTGGACGCGCTGATGCAGCCGATCACCGAACCCGAACCGCCGGAGAAGGTCTTCCTGCTCGGCTACAGCAAGGGCACCCCGGACATCCTGTCCTTCATCGTCAATCACCCCGAATACCACGACCGCATCAAGGGGGTGTTCACCTGGGCGGGGGCGGCCGGCGGGTCCTACACCGCCGACGGAATCCACGGCCAGATCAAGGATCTGCCGACGGAGAAATCCTATGAGTACCTCAGCACCCTGCTGTCGGTGATCAGCCCGGCCATGCTGGACAAGGTGGGGGTGCGCCGGCTGGAGGAGTACGACGTCAAGGGTGCGATCAACGACCTGCGCACCGAGGTCCGGGAGGCGTTCAACCGCGAACATGGTCCCTATCTGGACGGCCTGGGCATCCCGATCTTCGGGCTGACCGCTGCGACCACACCGCTGGAGGTGCCGAACTTCCAGTTCATGGACGCCGTCCGGCTCAGTTCCTACGACGCCAACAACGACATGCAACTCACCCAGAAGCAGTCGATCGTGCCGATCGGGATGAACACCCACCTGGCGATGGCCCACACGCACCACTGGGACGTCGCCTACGCGCCGTTCCCGCTGGCCATGCGCGCGGTCTCGCCCAACCTGGAGCACTGGTGGCCGCGCTACGCCGCGCTGGTGGCCAACTGGGAACTGATGGCCGAACTCGGCCTCATCGACTAACCGACCGGATTCACTGCGGCAGCCGCAGGCAGCGGCAGGCGACCCGGGCGAGGTCGGCGGCGACCTCCGCGGGCGTCTTGGTCGGCGTCAGGATGTGGCTGAGGCACAGCCGCACAACGCTTTCCACCATGACCGCCGCCTCGGCGCGGTCCGCCCGCGGCCACTGGACGGCAACCCAGTCACCGAAGATCGCGATAGCCGTCTCGATCAGCGGTTCGCCGCGCACGGTCAACAACGACAGCAGCGAGAGGTCCCCGCCGTGGGCCGGAGTCCGGGTCAGGATGGTCTCCAGCAGCGGGTTGCCCCGCGCGACGGAGACCATGTACTCGGCGGCCGCCGACACCGCACCGGCCAGATCGCCGGGGTGCTGATCGAGCCGGTGCGCCACACCCTCGAAGAACTCGGCGGTCTCCCGCATCACCAGCGCGTTACCCAGATCGTCCTTGGTGCCGAATTCCGCATGCAGGCTCTGCCGGCTGATCCCGATCGCCGCGGCGATCGCACCCATCCGCACCGCGGCCCAGCCACGGTCGAGTACGACGCCGCGGGCCGCGTCCAGGGCCGCCTCCCGCAGTCGCGCCCGCCCGTACGCGCGGGTTTCGGCACGCAGATCGACGACAGTCACGCCGGACAGTCTACATTTACTGACGTCATAGATCATTATGTAGCGACTGCTTGACAATTTTTACAAACTGTCAGAAGCTGAGGATACGACGTCAGGAGGATCGATGACCACCGCTGCCGCTGCCCGCATCGCACGCCCGTATGACCCTGCCGACCTGTCCTCCTCGGAGTTCTGGGCAGGAACCGCCGCCGACCGCGAGCGGACATTCGCCGAGTTGCGCGCGCACCGTCCGATCTCCTGGCATCGTCCGGTGAAGAACGGCATGTTCGAAGACCCCAACGATCAGGGCTTCTGGGCGGTGGTCCGGCACGCCGACCTGGTCGAGGTCACCCGGCGTCCCGGCGACTTCCTGTCCGGAAAGGGCATCACGTTCGAGTCGCTGCCACCCGAGGCGCTGGACGCCGCGCAGGGCTTCATCGCGATGGATCCGCCCCGGCACACCAAGATCCGCCGGCTGATGGCCGCCGCGTTCACCCCCAAGCAGTTGGCCCGCATCGACGAGCACATCGTCGCCAACGCCCGCCACATCGTCGACGCCGCCATCGAGAAGGGGGGCGCCTCAGGCCGGATCGACTTCGTCACCGAGGTGGCCGCGCTGGTCCCGATGCACAACATCTGCGACATGGTCGGCATCCCCGAGGAGCACCGCCGCACCATCGCCTACGAATCGCAGTTCGCCGACGGCTGGCGCGACCCGCGACTGCTGCAGGGCGCCGACCCGCTGGTGCGCGTGTTCCAGACCATCTCCACCGTTCACGGCATCGCCCACGAACTCATCGACGCCCGCCGCAGCAAGCCCGAGAAC
>VERS01000599.1 GCA_018882545.1 Mycobacterium sp. | reverse complement strand
GCGCCGAGCGGTGCCGTCGCCCGACCCCTGCTGTTCGGCCAGCCACTGGTCGGCCTCGGCCTCGGTCTCGGCGTACTGGCCCTTGAACACCGGCGGGATGTAGTTGAACATGAACCGCTCGCCGTTGGCGTTCTTGAGCACCCCGCCGTCCCCGCGAACGCCCTCGGTGACCAGGATGCCCTTCACCGACAGCGGCCAGACCATCCCCGTCGGGTGGAACTGGACGAACTCCATGTTGATCAATCCGGCCCCGGCCCGCAGCGCCAGGGCGTGACCGTCGCCGGTGTACTCCCAGGAGTTCGATGACACTTTGAAGGATTTGCCGATTCCGCCGGTGGCCAACACCACCGCTGGGGCCTCGAAGACGATGAACTTGCCGGTTTCGCGCCAATACCCGAACGCTCCGGCCACCCGCTTGCGACCCCCGTCGTCGTCGAGGAGGAGTTCGGTGACCGAGCACTCGGCGAAGATCTTGATCCTGGCGTCGTAGTCGCCGAGTTCGGCCTTGTCCTCCTGCTGCAGTGAGACGATCTTCTGCTGCAGGGTGCGGATGATCTCCAAGCCGGTGCGGTCGCCGACGTGCGCCAGCCGCGGATAGGTGTGGCCGCCGAAGTTTCGCTGGCTGATCCGTCCATCCTTGGTCCGGTCGAACAGGGCGCCGTAGGTCTCCAACTCCCACACCCGGTCCGGGGATTCCTGGGCGTGCAGTTCAGCCATCCGCCAGTTGTTGAGGAATTTCCCTCCGCGCATGGTGTCGGCGAAGTGCACCTTCCAGTTGTCCTTGGGGTTGGCATTGCCCATCGCCGCTGCGCAGCCGCCTTCGGCCATCACGGTGTGGGCCTTGCCGAACAGGGACTTGGTGACCACTGCGACCCGCAGCCCGCGCTGCCGGGCCTCGATGACCGCGCGCAGACCGGAACCGCCGGCACCGATCACCACGACGTCGTACTGATGCCGTTCGATCTCAACCATGTGTGTCCTCACACTCGAAGTGTCGGCGGGCTAGCCGATGAATCTCAGGTCGGAGATGGTGCCGCTGGCGACCAGTGCGATGTAGAAGTCGGTGAACATCAGGGTGCCGATGGTGATCCACGCGAACTTCTTGTGGTGGACGTTGAGCCTGGAGATCTCAGTCCACAGCCGGTAGCGCACCGGGTGCTTGGAGAAGTGCTTCAGCCGCCCGCCCATCACATGCCGGCAGGAGTGGCAGGACAGGGTGTAGGCCCACAGCATGATCACGTTGACCCACAGGATGATGTTGCCCAGGCCGAAGCCGAATCCGGACGGTGATTGCATGGCCTGGATCGCATCCCAGGTGTTGATCACCGAGATCAGCGCGGCAATGTAGAAGAAGTACCGGTGCAGGTTCTGCAGGACCAGCGGGAAGCGGGTCTCCCCGGTGTAGGTGGCGTGCGGTTCGGCGACCGCACAGGCGGTCGGGGACTGCCACACCGAGCGGTAGTAGGCGCCGCGATAGTAGTAACAGGTCAGCCGGAACAGCAGCAGGAACGGCAGCGACAGCAGGGCGTAGGGCAGCAGCGACAGCAACCCCGAACCGGGCAGCATCTGCGGCCAGAACTCGCTGGCCTTGCCGCACTTCACACTCAGGCATGGGGAGTAGAACGGGGTCAGGTAGTGGTACTTCTCCACGAAGAAGTGATCCCGCTGGAACGCCCGGAAGGTCGCGTAGATGATGAACGCGGCGAAGCCGAGGTTGGTCAGGATGGGCGACTTGAGCCAGTTGTCGGTGCGCAGGGTTTTCTGCGGGATCTGGGCCCGTCCGGGTGAGAAAACCCCGGTTGCGCGACGGTCGGCGGTGGGAGCGCTCATCTGCAGTGATCCCTTTCGAGTCAACTGCTTTGAAGACTACCCACGCATCGCTGTCGGCTGAAATTAGGACAGCGCCGACTCCGCGGCCGCCGGGGTCACCGGCGGAAGTGGCCGCCGACTCCCTCGTCGTCGACGTCGCGCCACATCTCGCGGTCGTAGGGGGTGTCGGGCACGGCGATCTTCTCCCCGTGGCTTGCGGCGGGGTGCGGTGCGAACTCCAATTCGCTGGCGTCCAGCTCGAGAAGTTCGAGGTCACCGACCATTCGCTCGGCGTCGATGACCACCCGGCGCATCGAGGGGGTGTCGCCGTAGCGGTGCTGCAGCGAGGTGACGCACCGTCGCAGGCTGCCGATCAGGTGGTGCAGTTCGGCGAGTTCGGTGGCTCGGGACATGTGGCCTCCTCGGTGCCGAGAGTGTCCGGTATCACAGTCTAGGACTGAATGGTAGCCCGCGGTGCCGAGCGTTGAGTTCCTCATACACCCGCAGG
>VERS01000598.1 GCA_018882545.1 Mycobacterium sp. | reverse complement strand
GCACTGTAATGGCCCGCCCGTCGAATGGGCGTCCGGGTTATCGGCCGACAACCGGCCGCAGTGCCTCGGCCACCGCGGTGATCGAACCCGGGACGAAGGTGGGCAGGTTGACGACCACCCCGTCGATACCGACGTCGACGACATTGGTCTGCACCGCTTCGGCGATCTGCTCGGGGCTGCCGACCACCATCCGCCCGCGCATCGGTGCGGGGACCATGTCGGGGGTGAACTTCGGGTCCGGGATGGCGGTGAGCAGCACGCTGGTCTCCAGCGTCGCCGGATCCCGGTCGGCTTCCTCGCAGCGGCGTGCCAGGGCCGCGACCTTGCCGGGGAGTTCGTCGAAGGCCGCGATGACGTTGAGGTGGTCGAAGTAGCGAGCGGCCAGCCCGAACGTCTTCTTTTCCCCGCTGCCGCCGATCATCAGCGGGATGCGGTCGCGGAAGCGCGGGACAGCCACGGCCTCCTCGGTACGGTAGTACCGCCCGGTGAAACTGACCCGCTGACCGCTGATCATCGGCAGCATGATCTGCAGTGCCTCGTCAAGTTTGGCGAACCGCTCGGTGAAGGTGCCGAACTCGAAACCGAGTTGGGTGTGCTCCAGTTCGAACCAGCCGGTGCCTACGCCCAGCACGGCACGGCCCTGGCTGACGACGTCGAGAGTGGTGACGATCTTGGCCAGCAGGGTGGGGTTGCGGTAGGTGTTGCCGGTCACCAGCGTCCCCAGCAGAACCCGTTCGGTGGCCGTCGCCAGCGCACCGAGCGCGGTGTAGGCCTCCAGCATCGGCTGGTCGGGCGCGCCGAGCATGGGCAGTTGGTAGAAGTGGTCCATCACGAAAACGGCGTCGAAACCGGCGGCCTCGGCCTCCCGGGCCTGGGCAATCACGGTCGGGAACAACTCGGCGACCGGTGTTCCGTAGGAGAAGTTCGGGATCTGCAGCGCCAATCGGATGGTCACGACTGAACACTAACCGCGCCGGCCCGGCTCGCGGCCGACTCGCTTTAGGCTGAATCGGGTGAGGGCGATCGGTGCATCGCCGGTGGGCCTGCCGCGTTGGGTTTTCCTGCCGGCCGCCGCGGGCGTGCTGTTCGTCGCGCTTCCCCTGGTGGCGTTGGCCGTCAAGGTCGACTGGGCGCGGTTCGGCCACCTGGTCGGCAGCCCGGCCTCGCAGACTGCGCTGCTGCTGAGCCTGCGCACCGCGGCCGCCAGCACCCTGCTGTGTCTGGTGCTCGGGGTCCCGCTGGCGTTGGTTCTGGCCCGCCACCGCAATCGGGTCACCCGGCTGCTGCGCCCGATCGTGCTGCTGCCGTTGGTATTACCGCCGGTGGTGGGCGGGCTGGCGCTGCTCTACGTATTCGGCCGGCTCGGCCTGCTGGGCCAGTACCTGGAAGCCGCCGGCATCCGGGTGGCGTTCAGCACCGCCGCGGTGATCCTGGCGCAGACGTTCGTGTCGCTGCCGTTCCTGGTCATCGCCCTTGAGGGTGCCGCCCGCACCGCCGGGTCCGGTCATGACGCGGTGGCGGCGACGCTGGGCGCCCGCCCGTCGACGGTGTGGTGGCGGGTGACGCTGCCGTTGCTGGGTCCGGGCCTGTTCTCCGGGGCGGTGCTGGCCTTCGCCCGGGCTTTGGGTGAGTTCGGTCCCACCTTGACCTTCGCCGGGTCCCGGCCCGGGGCCACCCACACCCTGCCGCTGGAGATCTATCTGCAGCGTGAGGCGGACCCGGACGCGGCGGTGGCCCTGTCGGTGCTGCTCGTCGCGGTCGCCGCGGTCGTCGTACTGGCCCTGGGTTCCCGACGTTTTGCCGGGTGGGGGAGCACCGCCGGTGGCTGATCTCCAGGTCAGCGCCGCCGTCGGGGTGCGCGGGGTGGATGCGGCCTTCGATGTCGCCGACGGTGAGGTGTTGGCGGTGGTCGGCCCCAACGGGGCGGGTAAGTCGACCGTGATGTCGGTTGTAGCTGGTTTGCTGCGGGCCGACCGGGCCGTGGTTCGGGTCGGGGATCGCACCCTGACCGACACCGCGGCGGGGGTGCAGCTGGCCGTCCACGCCCGCAGGGTCGGTCTGCTGCAACAGGATCCGCTGCTCTTCCCGCACCTGAGGGTGGCCGACAACGTACTCTTCGCCGCCCGGCACGGCAGACCGGACTCGCCCGCCGACGCCGGAGACCGGGCGCGGCGCTGGCTGCGGCGGGTCGGGGCCGATGACCTGGCGGACCGGCGGCCGGCTGAACTCTCCGGGGGGCAGGCCCAGCGGGTTGCGCTGGCCCGGGCACTCGCGGCCGAACCGGACGTTCTGTTGCTCGACGAGCCGATGGCCGGGCTGGACGTTGCCGGTG
>VERS01000597.1 GCA_018882545.1 Mycobacterium sp. | reverse complement strand
TCCCTGGGCCGAGCAGGACGCCACCGGTACCGGACCGTGCTGTGGGAGTTGACCACCCGGACCATCCCGGCCGGGGTGGTGCCCAGCGTCCGGGGCCACACCGAATTGGCGGCCCGGTGTACCCGACCCTGTTCGTCCGCGAACCACCGCTGCACGGCATCGGGTCGACCGGAGAACAGCCGCGCACCGTAGTCGGAGTCGAGGATGGCCGCGGCCACCACTGCCACACTGGGACCGCAACTCACCCCGTCCCGCTGACGAAGCCACGCCATATCCGCCACTTTAGCCAGCCCGCTAGGTTGAGTCACGAACAGAAGGGCACCACAATGACCGAGACCACCCGCGGGACGATGCGCGCCGAACGTTTCTATGCCGATACGAAGTCCGTTGTCCTCGAGGATGTTCCGATCCCCGAGCCCGGGCCGGGCGAGGTACTGGTCAAGGTGGCGTTCTGCGGCATCTGCCACTCCGACCTCAGCCTCATCAACGGCACCTTCCCCGCCCGGCTGCCGGTCGTCACCCAGGGGCACGAGGCCTCCGGCACGATCGCCGAGATCGGCCCGGGAGTGGCCGGCTGGTCGACGGGTGACCGGGTGGTGGTGCCGGCCGGCAGGCCGTGCAGTGAGTGCCCGAACTGCCGGCGCGGTGCCTTCGATGACTGCCAGCGAACCGAATTGATGGCCTTCGCCTACGACGGAGCGTGGGCCGAGTACGTCGTCGCGCGGGCCGCCGGATTGACCCGGGTCCCCGACAACGTGCCGTTGGAACAAGCCGCGATCCTGGCCGATGCGGTGTCCACCCCCTACGGTGCGGTGGTCCGGACCGGGAAAGTGGGGGTGGGGGAGTCGGTGGGAGTGTGGGGCGTCGGCGGGGTCGGTACCCACATCGTGCAGTTGGCCCGACTGGTCGGCGCCGCTCCGATCATCGCCATCGACGTCAACCCGGTGGTGCGCGATCGCGCCCTGCAGATCGGCGCCGACTACGCCTTCGACTCTCGCGAACCGGACCTGAAGAAGCAGATCGCCGAGTTGAACGGCGGTCGCAAGCTCGACATCGCCTTCGATGCTGTCGGTCTGAGCAGCACCTTCGAACAGGCGCTGGACTGCCTGGCGGTGGGCGGCCGTCTGGTGGTGGTCGGAATGAGCGACCAGGCTCCCACCATCGGGCCCACCTCGATGTTCGGACTGAGCCGCAAGCAGGTGCTCGGGCATCTGGGCTATCACAACGCCGACATTGAGACGCTGGCCCGGTTGGTGTCCCTGGGCCGGCTCGATCTCTCCCGTTCGATAAGCCGGACCATCCCGCTTGAGGAGATTCGGGAGGGGATCCGGGCGTTGGAGCAATCCGACGGTAATCCGATCCGGATTCTCCTGCAGCCCTGAGTCTTCCGAGCTACGCGGCCATCCTCGTCACGGTTGCCGACTTGTCCGTCGAGCGTGGCGGCAGCGCCAGTCGGACGATCTTGCGCACGACGGTGGCGAACTGCCTGGGCAGCGGGCCGGAGTTGTAGGGCAGCCCGTAGCGCTGGCAGATCTCGCGAACCTGCGGGGCGATCTGGGCATACCGCCGGGCCGGAATGTCCGGGAACAGGTGGTGTTCGATCTGGTGGGAGAGGTTGCCGGAGAGGATGTGGAAGACCTTGCCCCCGGTGAGGTTCGCCGAGCCCAGGATCTGCCGGTAGTACCACCCTCCGCGGGTCTCGTTACGGGTCTGTTCGACCGAGAATTCGGCCGTGCCCTCCGGAAAGTGCCCGCAGAAGATGATGGCGTAGGACCAGACGTTGCGCACCAGGTTGGCGGTCATGTTGCCGGCGAGGACGAATGGGGCGAACGGTCCGGCCAGCAGGGGGAAGGCCACATAGTCCTTGAGCACCTGCCGACGGGTCTTGCTCCAGATCTCACCCAGGACTTGGCGTTTGTCGCCCAGGCTGATCTCACCGGCTCGGATGCGCTCGGTCTCCAGCTCATGAAGTGCCACCCCGTACTGGAAGAACACCATCAGCAGGAAGGCGTAGACCGGGTTCCCCAGGTAGTAGGGCCGCCAAGGCTGGTCATCGCTCATCCGCAGAATGCCGTAGCCGATGTCGCGGTCCATGTCGACGATGTTGGTGAACGTGTGGTGGGTGAAATTGTGCGACTGCCGCCAGTGTTCGGCCGGGCAGGCGGTGTCCCATTCGAACGTCTGGCCGGAGAGCGCAGGATCGCCGGTCCACTCATACTGGCCGTGCATGATGTTGTGGCCGATCTCCATGTTGTCCAGGATCTTCGAGACCGACAACAGTGCGGTGCCGAGCAGCCAAGCCGGTGGAAACATCAGCAATGCGCGGCCGGCTACCTCCATTC
>VERS01000596.1 GCA_018882545.1 Mycobacterium sp. | reverse complement strand
GCACCCACCGCGCTGGGCGGGCAAGCTTTCCCCGACGGACTGATCTTCGTCAACGAGGACTCCGGGACAGCGAATGGCGAGGTCTGGATGATGCACCCGGACGGTAGCGGCCTGATCAAAATCGCCGACACGATCGGGGTCGACTCAGCTGCCGAGACCTCCGGTGTTCTGGATATCTCAGCACTGGTCGGATATCGCCCCGGCAGTGTCGTGCTGACCGCTAATCAGGGCAGCAGGAGCGCGCTGACCGTATTGATCAATCCGGCGGCGCAGCGCTAGCTCAGGAAGACCGCGGCCCGCTCGGCCAGATCGAGCAGGGGCTGGGGAAGCGCGCCGAGGGCGAAGGTGATCAGCGCGGTCAGGCCGATCGCCGCGACGCTCAGCGAGCTCGGTGGCGACACCTCGGGAGCGCCGTCGGGCGGATCGGTGAAGAACATCAGCACGATCACCCGAACGTAGAAGTAGGCGGCGATCGCGCTGGCCAGCACGCCTATCACCACGAGCGCGATCGCACCGCCCTCGGCGGCGGCTTTGAACACGGCGAACTTGCTGACGAAGCCACTCGTCAGCGGGATGCCCGCGAAGGCCAGCAGAAACAGCGAGAAGACGACGCCGGCAATCGGATAGCGGCGGCCCAGTCCGGCCCAGCGGGACAGCTCGGTGCACTCCGCGCCGTCGCTGCCGCGAACCACGCTGACGACGGCGAAGGCGCCGACGGGGCTGAACCCGTAGGCCACCAGATAGAACAGGGTGCCGCTCAGCCCGGCCTGGTTGGCGGCGATGACGCCGGTCAGGATAAAACCGGTGTGCGCCACGGCCGAGTAGGCCAGCATGCGCTTGACGTCCTTCTGGGTCACCGCGGCGATGGTGCCGACCGCCATGGTGATGATCGCGATCGCCCACAGCAGCGGCCGCCACTGGTCTTTGAGCTCAGGTACGGCGACGTAGAACACCCGCAGGATGGCGCCGAACGCCGCGATCTTGGTGGCTGCGGCCATGAACGCGGTGATCGGGGTCGGGGCGCCCTGGTACACGTCGGGAACCCAGGAGTGGAACGGCACCGCGCCGACCTTGAACAGCAGCGCGACGGTCAGCAGCGCGGTGCCCAGCAGCGCCAGAGTGGTGTTCTGCGAACCGCCCGCGCGGATCGCCTCGGCGATCCCGGTGAGGCTCAGGGTTCCGGCGTAGCCGTACAGCAGCGCCATCCCGTAGAGGAAGAAACCCGACGAGAAGGCGCCCAGCAGAAAGTATTTCAGTGCCGCCTCCTGGGAGAGCAGGCGGCGGTAGCGGGCCAGGCCGCACATCAGGTACAGCGGCAGGGAGAGCACTTCCAGGGCGATGAACATGGTCAGCAGGTCACCGGAGTTGGCGAAGAGCATCATCCCGCAGACGGCGAACATGGTCAGCGGGAACACCTCGGTCTGGGCCACCGCGACCTTGGTGGCGACCTGCTCGGCGGCACTGCCCGGCACCGCCGAGGCCTGCGGGGTGAAACCGTCCAACCCACCGCCGGGCCGGCGCTGCCCGATCAGCAGTACCCCCAGCACGGCGATCAGAAGGACGGTGCCCTGCAGGAACAGCCCGGGCCGGTCGACGGCGACCGCGCCGACCGCCGCCAGCTGGCCGCGGCCGGCCAGACCCCGGTAGACCACGACCGTTCCGGCGAACGCGGCCAGCAGCCCGCCCACGCTGAGCGCCACCTGGACCGGGTAGCGGCTCTGCCGGGGCAGGAACGCCTCGACGAGCACCCCGCACACCGCGATGCCGAACACGATCAGGACCGGGAACAACACCCCGTATTCGACGCTGGGCGCGGTCATTTCGCTGCTCCGATGGTGGGTGCCGGGTCGGCCTGGCCGATGTCGGACAGGGTGTGCTCGACCGCCGGGTTGATTACGTCCAGGGCCGGCTTCGGGTAGAAACCGAGTATCAGCAGCAGCGCGATCAGCGGTGCCACCACGATCAACTCCCGCGGCCGAAGGTCGGTGATCCGCTCGTTGCCCTCGGTGAGCGGGCCGGTCATCATCCGCTGGTACATCCACAGCACGTAGACCGCGGAGAGCACCAGTGCCAGCGCGGCCAGCACCGCGTACACCGGATAGCGGGTGAACGTCCCGATGAGAACCAGGAACTCGCTGATGAACGGCGCCAACCCGGGCAGTGACAGGGTGGCCAGCCCGGCGACCAGGAAGGTGCCGGCCAGCACCGGCGCGACCTTCTGCACCCCGCCGTAGTCGGCGATGACCCGCGTGCCTCGTCGGCTGACCAGGAACCCGGCGATCAGAAACAGTGCGGCGGTGGCGATTCCGTGGTTGACCATGTACAGCCGTCTCTTATTCACATC
>VERS01000025.1 GCA_018882545.1 Mycobacterium sp. | reverse complement strand
GCCTAGTCCCGCGAGTAGACCACTCTGCCGCCGACGATCGTCTTGGCCGCCGCGATGGTGTGAATCGAGTCCGGCGCGACGGTGAAGATGTCGTCGGTCAGCACCGTCATGTCGGCTAGCTTGCCGACCTCGATGCTGCCCCGGTGCTCGCCTTCCCCGATCGCCCTGGCCGGCCAGATGGTCCACATCCGCAGCGCGTCCTCGACCGAAATCGCTTCCTGGGGCTCGAACAAGCCGTCGTCGGATTGCCGGGTGACCATCGCCTGGATCGCGGGGAACGGTTCGACGTTGCCCAGGTAGATGCCGGTCATGTCGGTGCTGGCGGCCGGCTCCAGACCGGCCCCGATCAGGGTCTTGAACTTGAAGCCGGTCTTGGTCCGCTCCGGTCCCATGTTCTCGTTGTCGGCCCTCACCAGTTCGGTCAGCCAGATCGGCTGCACAGAGATCCGCAGACCCTCGGCAACAAGCTTTTTCGCCCGCTCGAGCTGGCTGTCGGAGAGCTGGAACATGCCGAAGTGCTCGATGCGGCGGATGGTGGTGGACGTGGTGTCCGTTGCCGCCGAATGTTCATAGGCGCCCAGTCCGATGTCGACGGCGGCGTCGCCCGAGCAGTGCAACATGGCGATTCGCCCGCTGGTGTGGGCGAGGTCGGCGAAGGCGTTCGCCTCGTCCTGCGGGGTGACCAGAGTGCCTCTGCCGCCGGGCGGGTCGATGTCGAAGTGACCGAGATAGGGCTGGTACATGTAGCCGGTCCGGCAGTCGTTCTCGCCGTCGATCCAGGCCTTGATCCCGACGAACTTGAAGTAGTCCGGGTCCGCCCCGGCGGGCATCTCGAACTCATCGAGGTCGGCGGGGAAACCCTTGCCGTCGGGGGCCGCCCACACCGAGACCGAGTACCGGATGTTGGGTTGGGTCACCTTGGCACTGACCGCCTGGAGAGCGGGCACGACCTGGTGCGGGGTGATCGCCATCAGGGAGGTGTACCCGTGTTCATTCCAGAACTCCGGGATGCCCTCGGCGATGTAGCCGGCGATCTCGCTGGGTTGAGGTGAACTGGGAATGTCAGCGAAGCCGTCGGTGATGACACCGGTCGGTTCGCCCTGCTCGTCGAGCAGGACGGTGCCCCCCTTGGGCAGCTTGGTCTGCCCCTTGCCGATCCCGAGGACCTTCAGCGCCGCGGCGTTGACGACCGCCATGTGCGTGCCGTTGGCCAGGATCACGGGATTGTCCGGTGCGGCAGCGGACAGTTCGGCTCCGGACGGCAGGCGCTTCTCGACGAATTTGTTCTCTGTCGCCGAGACGCACGCGACGAAGATCCAGTCACCCTTGGCGGTGGTGGCCACCCGCTCACGGAGTTTGTCCAAGGTGGTGGCCACCGAGGTGGTCTGGGGAAAGCGGGCGTCGACCCAGTCGTCTTTCATCCAGAGCGTCTCGATGGGGTGGCAGTGGGCGTCGATCAGCCCTGGAATGACACGGCGGCCCTCGAGGTCCACCACGGCGGTGGCGTCCCCCGCGTGCTGCCTGATCTCGGCGTTGCCGCCGACGGCGACGATCCTGCCGCCGGTCACCGCGACCGCTTCGGCCTGCGGGTGGACGGGGTCCAGCGTGGCGATCGCGCCGTTGATGAAGACGACGTCAGCGGGTTCGGTCGGTGTGGGCATCAGATTTTTCCTCCCTGGTGGTTCAGCGCAACGGAATGTCGTTGCCGCTCTTGGAATCCTGATACATCTGCGAGAGCGCCGCATAGCGTTCCCGGATTCGCTGCTGGTGCGCGTGGAGTTCGTCGCGAAGCGGCTGTAGCTCGGACTCGGCCAGTTCCGGGATCGAGTAGGCGGTCCAATAGGCGTTCTGGTGCCGGTAGCCACCGGGCTCCAGGCCGAACACCTCACGCAGAATGCGCAGGTCGTGCGGGATCGCGAAGCTGTCCCTGGATTCCTGGTGGCTGAAGAGGTAGTAGAAGTTGTCGAACCCGGCCCAGGTGATGGCCGACATGCACAGCGTGCAGGGCTCATGGGTGGCCAGGAAGATCAAATCCCGGGTGTCCGGGCGTTCGGGCAGATCGTAGAACTCGTTGAGGGTGCGAACCTCGCCGTGCAGCAGCGGACTGACGGTCTCGTCGTTGGTTCCGGCGACTACCAGCGAGAGATCCGACTTCCGCAGGATTGCGGCGCCGAAGACCTTGTTGCCATGTGCCACGCCGCGGTCGGTCAGCGGCAGGATGTCGACGTCGATCACTTCCAGCAGCCGCCCCGCGATGGTCACAAGCATTGAGTCTAGGAGTGCCGGAATCTCCGGACCCGCAATACAGTCGACTCATGCCCGCCAGCCCGCCGTCACCGGACTCCGGCGCAGCAATGCTGATCATCGGGCGACGAATCCGGGACGGACGGGACGACGATTACCTGTCCTGGGAGAAGAAGACCACCGCGGCGGCGGCCCGGTATCCCGGTTTCCAGGGGGTGGAGGTCAAGCCACCCACTGCGATTCAGCCTGATTGGGCAGTGGTCTACCGATTCGACTCGGTGCCGCATTTGCGGAACTGGTTGAACAGTTCGACGCGGCAGAGCCTCCTCGACGAGGCGGCCGACATCTTCGACGGTCCGGCAACCCAGCAGGTCATCTCCGAGGGCACCGAGATCGCCGACCCGTTGGTGACGGTGGTGGTGACCAACCGCGTCGATCCCGATCAGGTCGAGGCGTTCCTGGCCTGGCGCCGGAAGATGGCCCGGGCCGAGAGTAACTTCCCGGGATTCCGCGGCTCGGAGGTGTTCCGGCCGATCGAAGGCGTTCAGGACGAGTGGACGACGGTGTACCGGTTCGACACCGGCGAGCATCTCGAGTCGTGGATGACGTCCCCGGAGCGGCACAGGCTGCTGGCCGAAGCGCAGTTCGGCGATTTCAGACTCCGCACCATCGATCAGTCCTTCGGCAACTGGTTCACCTTCGCCGGTTCGGCCGTGCCGCCGCCGTCGGACTTCAAGACCTCAATCGCCGTCTGGCTGGGCCTGTACCCCACCGTGGTCCTGCTGACTCTGCTCACCACGCCCCTGCACATGCCTTTCTGGCTGGCGATGCTGGTGGGAAATCTGTTGTCCAGCTTCGTGATGAGCTTCGTGACGATGCCCTACTACACCAACCCGATTTTACGGTGGTGGCTGACGTCGCCTCCCGCTCCGCGGCGGCCTTGGTTCAATGCCAAGGGCATTCTGCTGGTTCTGGTGATCAACGGGCTGTGGGCGGTGGTCTTCTATGCCCTCACCACCAAGACCGGCATTGCGCCCTGACAGCCTGGCCGCCCGACACCTCTGCTCAGCCACGCTGATCTCCCTCATGACGGGAAAGTGTCAAGGATCAGCCGAAATAGCTGTCAAGCATCAGCCGAAACACTGTCAACCATCAGCCGGAGTAGCAATGGCAAGCATCAACCGAAGTAATACAAGGAACTGGTAGGGCGGGTGGGGCTCGAACCCGCGACCAACGGATTATGAGTTGGCTATATTCGCTGGATACCATGCGGCAAAAGCAAACAAGCGTTTTCCCTGTTTATGCCGGGTTTTTGGGCGTCTTCGCTGCTGGCGGCTGCTGTCGAACCGCCGTTATAAACGGGCCTTAAGTGGACCCTTTTTTGCGGTGTGGAACGCGGATAAAGGGATTTTATGCGGATTTCAACGCTATTCGTCGCCAGCGGCGTTGACCGTTGTCGGTTCCCCCGCATAGCGTCCACCACCTGAGCGGGTACACGGTGATCTTCGGAGGGGAAGTCATGGCTGGCAAGAAGAAAGACCCGCACAAGCTGGACGCTGAACGGCGTCGGCGGGAAGCGGCGGCCGCCCGCCGGGACGAGCACGCGAAGCTCGTCGTAGAACGGCATGGCGACCCTCGCTACCTACAGCAGCGGCGGACACCGACCGGCCGGACCATCAAGTGGAACCGTGATTCTCCCGAGGGCAAGCAGCTCGAAGTGTCACTACGGCAGCAGCGCGCGCTGTTCGTCGAGAAGTTCGGGCGGGAGCCCGGCCCCGGAGATCCCGTCTTCTTCGATCCGACCGCCGATGAACCGACTCCGTTGACGGCGCAGGCTGAGGTCGACATGTGGGATGACATGCTCGCCGCGGCCGAAGATGCGGGCATCGACCCCGCACTCACCCACGCCGCAAGGGAACTCGGCTACCTGATCACCGACGCCAATCGGCATCTCTTCTCCGCGATAGAGGTTGAAGCATTCCGGGAGGCGGTCTTCGGCTACCGCGGGGAACCGGACGACGACGAGGACGAAGGCGACGTCGCATACGTCGCGCACGGTCTTCAGCTGGTCGTGGCCGAGACATTGCTCAGCGGCGGCGATGAGCAACCCGCCCTCCGCTTTGTCGAGGGCCTCCTCAATGGACTGGAACACGACGACGGCGTCACGGTGGCACTCATCTTCGGATGCCTGATGTCTTGGTTGGCGGGCGTCAGGGAGCGCGGCATCGGCGGCGCCGCTGCCGTCAAATGGGCCAACGAGCATCTCAGCGAGGACGCCGCTGCCGCCGCGTTGCGCGCCTCCGGCTTACTCGGCTACCCCTACGCCCCTGATCTGACGGTCAGCGAGCTGCACGTTGAGCTCGGTCCGGTGGCGATCGCGGCGATGATCTGGCTCGCCGCTGGCCTTGTCGCCACGGCGGGCGGCGGTGACGCGACCTGGTTGCGGCAGTTCGACCCGTTCTCGTGATCGCCCTGGAGCCGCCGCGCTGCGAGTGCACGGAGTGCGACTGCCCGGCCCTGCCGCTCCGCGCGGTCGACCCCCGTGTCCCGGCCGGGTACACCCGCTGCCGCGACTGCCTGGCCGGCCTGCACGTGGTCGATCGCTCCGACCAGCTCAGCCGGGCCGTCGAGGCCGGCCGGTACACCGCCGGTCCTGTCGAGCCCGGCCCGGCGATGGGCTTGGAGGAGCGGCGGCGGCTCGTGGCTGCGCTGGCGGAGGCGCAGGCGTTGGAGGACGACGACGGGCTGGACCCGCCGCCGGAGACGGTGAGCATGCCGAACCTCGCTGATGCTGAGGAGGTGACCGTCAAGCTGTCCCGCGTGGAGGCGGAGCGGTTGCGGGCCGCGGCCGCAGAGCGGGGTGTGACCGTCCAGGATGCGATGCGCGCCGCGGTGTGGGGCTGGCTGCGGACGGGGCCGGCGCAGCCGCCGGGCGGGCTGACCGCCGCCGACTACGCCGCCATGGCGGACAGCTACGAGACCGACCCACCGCGGCGTGAGGAGATGGTCGGCGAGCCGTTCATCGCCCCGTCCGCGCTGGAGCCGGACGACGAGGACTGACCCGCTCAGCCCCGCCGCAAAGCACGCTCCACCGCGAGCGAGATCGCCTGTTGCAGAAACGGTTCCGCCTCTGCGACCGCGGCCGCCACGTCGAACTCCTCCCCCGTCGAGGCCGCCGTCGCCACCCGCCCGGCGATGGGCGCGTAGATGGAGTTGCACTCGCGGATGACGTCGCGCACGCACAACGCCGCGGTAGACACGAACGGTTCTTTGCTGGACGGAGGAATCCGCCCCGCGAATTTTTGGGGCCGAAACGGGCTCTGAGCGGGGCGGTGCCGCCGGCGGCGAGCACCTCGTCGGGCCGCGGCGGCGCCGGCGGCCGCGGCGGGGCGGCGATCGGGGGCCGCGGCGTGCCGCCCGGACGACCACCGGCACCTAGCGCCGGCGGCGGCGGGAGCGGTTTCGGGCACCGGCGACGGCGACGGCGGCGGTTTCGGGCACCGGCGACGGCGGCGGGAGCGGTTTCGGGCCGCGCCGGCGGCGGCGACGGCGGTATCGGGCACCGGCGACGGCGGCGGCGGCGGCGGCGGTTTCGGGCACCGGCGACGGCGGCGGGAGTGGTTTCGGGCCGCGTCGGCGGCGGCGACGGCGGTTTCGGGCATCGACGGCGGCGGTTTCGGGCATCGACGGCGGCGGCGACGGCGGTATCGGAGACCGCCGCGGGGGTACTTTCGGGTGATGGACTGGCTCGACGACGACTCGATGAGTGCCGAAGAGACCCTGCGCCGCTTCGATGAGCTTGAAGCGATCGAGGTCTCCGAGTCGAGGGCTACACGCCCAGATACCGGTACAGCGTCGTCCGGCTGATTCCGAGCGTCTTAGAGATCACCGCGGCGGTCTCCCCCGACTCTTTCATCCGCCGGGCCAGTGCGGCCTGGTCGCCATTCAGCTTGGCGGGTCGGCCGAACTTCACGCCGGACTTGCGGGCATACGCCAGCTTCAGGGCGGTGCGCTCCTTCACCAGTTCCCGCTCGTATTCCGCGATGGAGGTCAGGATCCCGGCGACCATCCGGCCGGTGCTGGTGGAGGTGTCGACGCCGTCCTGCAGTGACCGCAGCGTGATCCCGCGCTCGGTGAGGTCGTGGATGGTGTTGACGATGCTGCGCATGTTGCGGCCGAGGCGGTCGAGCCGCCACACGATGAGGGTGTCACCCTCGCGTAGATAGTTCAGGCACGCGGTGAAGCCGGGCCGGTCGTCGCGGGCGCCGCTCATCACATCGTGGAAAAGCTTGCCGGCGCCGGCGGCGGTCAGCTGTTCGGTCTGCTGCTCGAGGGTCTGGGTGATAGTGGAGACGCGGGCGTAGCCGACGAGGGTGCCGGCCGGTGCGGAGGTGGCTGCCATGGTCCCGGTTGTACCGGAAGTGGCTGACACAGCCGTTTCGGGACGCGGACTTTCGGGACGAACTTTCGGAACACCTCGCTCCTGGGCCGATGTCGCCGCGGCCGCCGCAGCGGGTGCCGTCCGGTTAGTGACCGGTTTTGGAACAGCGACTGGCAGACTTGCTCCCTAATTAGTGAAAGTTGCTGCAACCCTTATCCCCGATGTACCACGGAAATGGGAACGATGAAACCCCCCGAACGAACGAACGGCGGCGCGGCGCATCGACGTCGTAACCACATGAGCTCCATCCAGATCAACACTCGGATCGAGGTTCGGATCGTTCACGTCGGCGCGGTGCGCGCTGACCAGCTACTCGAAGAAGAGTGGATTATTTTCGAAGGTCAAGTGGGACAGGTCGTGAAGATAGATTTCTATGGCCCGGCTCGCGTGGAATTGAAAGTCCGCGTCTACAACTCCAATCCTGTTGGAATTCGCCACTTGAAACGGCTTGTGTTGCGGACCGACGAGTTTCAATGCCTCACCGTGGAGGCGGAGTGAACTGACACAGGAGCGAAGCCTCGCCCGATCCAGCGGGGCAGAGTGGTACACGAGCCGAGTTGCGAGACGCGCTCAGTCACTGCGGTTCTGAGACAGCAGTTGAGACACCATCCGCCGAGTAGCCCGGGCCGCGGCGCCGTCGTCGCGGGACCGAGGGTTTCTGCGAAATGTGGCTTTAATGCGCCACTCGGCACCCGGAGCGACTAGCCCGTCGGCTTGAGTTCCAGCGGTTCGAGCCGGAGCAAGTTGCGGCGGGGGGCCCGGGTGTCGAGCCCGACCAGCGCGGTCCCGTCCGGCAGGATGACGAGGCCCTCCGGGTTCTCCGGCCGACCGGCGATCCGCCAGACCGCGTCGGCGTCGACCGTTCCGCCCGCGGCATCGAGATGATCAGGCAGCCGGGCGATCGCACTACCCTGATCGGACAGCAGATACAGACACCCGTCGGGGCCGACGGCAGCTTCGCTGATATCGGGAAGCTCCTTGCTGAGTCGCTTGCTGAGCCACCACGTGGCAAGCACCGTCAAGCTCGCATCCCCGGGAGCCGGGCCGACCTGTGGTGCGCCGCGCCGCCACCCGACCGGCCGTTCCCCCGGTGGACCGAACTCCAGGATCGCCGACGGAGCCTTCTCCTTGACCACCAGCAGGTGGCCTCGGTCGGCCAGAACCAGGGACTCGCCGCGAGAGGAACGGTCCCCCAACCACGCCTCGCGAAGCCGATGGCCCTCGGGGACCTCCAGCTGCAAGGTGCCCCGCAACGCCACTGCAGCGAGGTCGATGTTCAGGACGAGCGCCGGTTGTTCCTGCAGCACCAGCACGGTGTGATCGCCGATGCCAACCAGGGCCTCGAACTGGGTGCCGCCCTCGGGCAGCTTCAGCCCGGCCAAATCGATGCCGTGCCACCGCGGTGGCCACGGCTCAAGCGGGGCGGTGAAAACTGACGGTTCCCGGTCTCCGACCGCAAGCAGGTCTCCGGCGGGACCGAGAGCCAGGCCGGACAATTCCCGCAGCGGCACGTCGGCGACATCACGAACGGCGAGTTTCGGCGTCTTTGCCACCCACTAAGACTATTCAGCGAGGCTGGCCCAGAGGCGCGAATCGACCATCCGGTCCGGGCCGGTAGGCCCGCACCGCCACCACCGCCGCAGCCGGTATGGCGCCGTAGAGATGCGGAAACAGCATCGAGTCCGGATCCCCGGGCACACCGGGCTCCCACCGCAGCGGTGCGCTGAGGGCGGCGGTGTCGAGGTACAGCAGGACGATATCGCTGCGGCCGGCAAAGATCCGATTGGCGGGTAGATGCACCTGCTGCGGCGTCGAAAGGTGCACGAAGCCGGTGTCGGCGGGCGGGCGCAACACCCCCGCCGACTGCACGACCTGCCACTCCGGCCGCGAACACAGATGCACAAGAAGGTTCTCATCGAGGAGGTCAGGGGCCGTGCCGTCGCACATGGCGCCTAGCCTGCCCGATTACACTATCCAACGGTGAGACACGACACATCGGAGCGGTCCGGGAACAACACGGGGGCCCGGAACGTCTGAGACAGTAGAGGTACCCCGGGTCGCCGCGGGGGCGCCGAGCACCTTTGGAGGAGCCCATGAACGCAACGCTGACCAGTCCGGAACTGACCAGGGCTGATCGCTGCGACCGCTGCGGTGCCGCGGCCCGCGTGCGGGCCACCCTCCCCTCCGGCGCGGAGCTCCTGTTCTGCCAACACCACGCCAACGAGCACCAGGCCAAGTTGATCGAACTCGATGCGGTGATCGAAGTCAGCCGGGGCGACGCCTAACCATCAGGTGGCCACGGACCGCGTGTCGCTGCCGCCGACACGTCATCACGTGTTGCGCGTCGCCAAGCGGACGCTGTCCAAGAGTTGGGATGACTCGATCTTCTCCGAATCCGCCCAGGCGGGCTTCTGGTCGGTGCTGTCCCTACCGCCGCTGCTGCTAGGGATGCTCGGCAGCCTGGCCTACGTCGCGCCGCTGTTCGGGCCGGACACCCTCGGTGCCATCCAGAGCCAATTGATCAGCACCTCGAACAGCTTCTTCTCCAAGAACATCGTCGCCGAAATCATCGAGCCGACGGTGCGGGACATCGTCCAGGGCGCCCGCGGCGAGGTGGTCTCGATCGGCTTCGTCATCAGCCTGTGGGCCGGTTCTTCGGCGATCTCGGCCTTTGTCGATTCGGTGGTGGAGGCGCATGACCAGACCCCGCTGCGGCATCCGGTTCGGCAGCGCTTCTTTGCCCTCGGGCTGTACATGGTGATGCTGGTGGGCGTGATCGCGACGGCGCCACTGCTGGCGTTGGGGCCGCGAAAAATCGCCGAGCTCATCCCGGACAGCTGGGACCACGTCCTGAGATTCGGCTACTACCCGATGCTGATTTTCGCCTTGGTAGCGGCGGTGACGGCCCTCTACCGGGTCGCGCTGCCCGAACCTCTGCCCACGCACCGCCTGGTATGGGGTGCTGCGCTGGCCACCGCGGTCTTCGTAGTCGCGACCGCGGGCCTGCGGATCTACCTGCAGTACATCACCCGGACCGGGTACACCTACGGGGCGCTGGCCACCCCGATCGCGTTCCTGCTCTTCGCATTCTTCCTGGGCTTCGCGATCATGATCGGGGCCGAGTTGAACGCCGCGATCCAGGAGGAGTGGCCGGCCCCCCAGACACATCTGAACCGCTGGCGGGCACGGTGGCGGTCCGGCCAGGAACCAGTCGGTGTCAAGCCCTCTTGAGTGACTCGTAGATACGTTTGCAGTCCGGGCACACCGGCGAGCCCGGCTTGGGTGAACGGGTCACCGGGAAGACTTCCCCGCAGAGCGCGACGACGTGGGTACCCATCACGGCGCTCTCGGCGATCTTGTCCTTCTTGACGTAGTGGAAGTGCTTGGGTCGATCTCCGTCGGAGCCGTCGTCGACGCGTTCCTCGCTGTCGGTGCGCTCAATCGTGTCGGTCTGCATGACCGCCATTGTGCCTCCTGAACACGCCACGGGGAACCGGCGGCGTAAGACAGCTGTAAGAAAAGCCCCGCAGTCGGCGCCCCCCGGATGTGGAACAGTGAGAACATGGAGCGCGAGTTGGGTTTCGACGACGACGGTCGGCCCGTACTCATC
>VERS01000024.1 GCA_018882545.1 Mycobacterium sp. | reverse complement strand
GTCCCTGGACCGCGCCGCGGTGCGGTACGACCGCGACGGGGACCAGCACTACGACGTCGTCAGCGCGTTCATCAAGTCGATCCGCGGATCCGACGTCGACGCCGCGCTGCACTATCTGGCGCGGATGCTGGTGGCAGGGGAGGATCCCCGATTCGTGGCCCGCCGCCTGATGATCCTGGCCAGCGAGGACATCGGGATGGCCGACCCGACCGCGTTGCCGGTCGCGGTTGCGGCCGCCCAGACCGTCGCACTGATCGGGATGCCAGAAGCCCAGTTGACCCTGGCGCATGCCACCGTGCACCTGGCGACCGCGCCGAAGTCCAATGCCGTCACCGCCGCCCTGAGCGCCGCCGTCGCGGACATCCGCGCCGGCAAGGCCGGTCTGGTCCCGGCCCATCTGCGTGACGGGCACTACTCGGGAGCGGCCCGACTCGGTCATGCGCTGGGCTACCGGTATCCACATGACGACCCCGACGGCGTTGTGGCGCAACAGTATCCGCCCGATGAGCTACTTGGGACCGACTACTACCGGCCCACCTCGCGTGGTGCCGAACGAGAGATCGCCGGCAGGCTGGACCGGCTGCGCGCGATCATCCGGCGCAAGCGGCCACCGCGTGGGAACCATGGCGGCGGCGGTGCCGCGACTCCCCGGTAATGTAGGGCCGTCGACGCTCCCAACCGCAAGGACAAGCCCGCCCGTGCAGACCTACGAGATCAGGAAGCGATTCCTGGATCACTTCGTCGACGCAGGTCATACAGCGGTGCCCAGCGCATCAGTGATCCTCGAGGACCCCAACCTGCTGTTCGTCAACGCCGGGATGGTGCAGTTCGTCCCGTTCTTCCTGGGTCAGCGCACACCGCCGTATGCAACCGCTGTCAGCATCCAAAAGTGCATCCGCACACCCGACATCGACGAGGTGGGCATCACGACCCGCCACAACACTTTCTTTCAGATGGCGGGGAACTTCTCGTTCGGGGATTACTTCAAGCGCCGGGCCATCGAATTGGCCTGGGCCCTGTTGACCAAATCGGTCGCCGAAGGTGGCTACGGGTTCGACCCGGACAGGCTCTGGGCCACGGTCTTCTATGACGACGACGAGGCCGTGCGCTTGTGGCAGGAGGTCGCCGGGCTGCCGCTTGACCGGATCCAACGCCGGGGAATGGCCGACAACTACTGGTCAATGGGTATTCCGGGCCCGTGCGGGCCCTGCTCGGAGATTTACTACGACCGCGGCCCGGATTACGGCGTCGAGGGCGGCCCGGAGGCCAACGAGGACCGCTACATCGAAATCTGGAATCTCGTGTTCATGCAGAACGAGCGCGGCGAGGGCACCGGAAAAGAGGACTTCGAGATCCTCGGCCCGCTGCCGCGCCAAAACATCGACACCGGCATGGGCGTGGAGCGCATCGCCTGCCTGCTGCAGGGAGTGGACAACGTCTACGAGACCGACCTGATGCGGCCGGTGCTCGACAAGGTCGCCCAGTACGCGCCCCGCGGTTACGGCGCAGGCAACCATGATGATGACGTCCGGTACCGGGTCATCGCCGACCACTCCCGCACAGCGGCCATCATCATCGGCGACGGTGTCACCCCGTCCAACGAGGGCCGTGGCTACGTTCTGCGGCGCCTGTTGCGCCGAATAATCCGTGCCGCAAAGCTTCTCGGTATTGAGCGCCCTATCGTCAGTGAACTGATGCAGACCGTTTGCGACGCGATGGGACCGTCTTACCCGGAGCTGGTCGCCGATTTCGATCGGATCAACCGGATCGCCGTCGCCGAGGAGACTGCCTTCAACCGGACGCTGGCCTCGGGATCCAGGCTCTTCGAGGAGGCCGCCGCCGCCACCCGGTCGGCCGGGAACACCGTGCTCGGCGGATCCGATGCGTTCACCCTTCACGACACCTACGGATTCCCCATCGAACTCACCCTGGAGATGGCCGCAGAGGCTGGCCTCTCGGTCGACGAGTTGGGTTTTCGCGAGCTGATGGCCGAGCAGCGCCGCCGGGCCAAGGCCGACGCCGCTTCCCGCAAACATGCCCACGCCGACCTCTCGGCGTTCCGCGAGCTGGTCGACGCGGGCCCCACCGAATTCACCGGTTTCGCCGAACTCGCCTCCCAGGCACGCATTCTCGGCATCTTCGTCGACGGCAAACGGGTCCCGGTGGTGGGCCACCATCCTCGGACGCAGTCCCGGACCGTTCCGCCCGAGCGGGTCGAACTGGTGCTGGACCGCACCCCGTTGTATGCCGAGTCCGGCGGCCAGATCGCCGACGTCGGTTGGATCGCCGGCACCGGCGCCGGCGAGGCGGCCAAAGCCGCCGTCACCGACGTCCAAAAGGTCGGCAAGACCCTGTGGGTGCATCGGGTCAACGTCGAGTCCGGCGAGTTCGTCGAAGGTGACACTGTGGTGGCGTCGGTGGATCCGGGCTGGCGCCATGGCGCCACCCAGGGTCACACGGGGACTCACCTGGTGCATGCGGCCTTGCGGGAAGTTCTGGGCCCCAACGCTGTTCAGGCCGGTTCGCTGAATCGGCCGGGATACCTGCGATTCGACTTCAATTGGCAGGGCGGCCTGACTGACGGCCAGCGCAGCCAGATCGAGGAGGTCGCCAACGAGGCGGTCCAGGCCGACCATCCGGTGAACACCTTCACGACCGAGTTGGAGAAGGCCAAGGCGATGGGCGCGATGGCACTCTTCGGCGAGCATTACCCCGAGCAGGTCAGGGTCGTGGAGATCGGCGGCCCGTTCTCGTTGGAACTCTGCGGTGGTACCCATGTCCGCAACTCCGCACAGATCGGCCCGATCACCATTCTCGGGGAGTCCTCGGTGGGGTCGGGGGTCCGTCGGGTGGAGGCCTACGTGGGTCTGGACTCGTTTCGCCATCTGGCCCGGGAGCGCGCCCTGATGGCGGGACTGGCCTCCGCGCTGAAGGTGCCCTCCGAGGAGGTTCCCGCCCGGGTCGCCACCCTGCTCGAGCGACTCAAGGCCGCCGAGAAGGAGTTGGGGCGGGTCCGACTCTCCTCGGCGCGCGCTTCGGCCGGCAATGCCGCCGCCACCGCGGAATCGGTGGGTAAGGTGCGCCTCGTGGCCCAGCAGATGCCGGCGGGAATGACCGCGGGGGACCTGCGTTCCCTGGTCGGCGACATCCGCGCCCGGTTCGGCTCCGACCCGGGGGTGGTGGTGCTGGTCGCCGAGGGAACCGACGGTGGCGATGGCCCCTCGGTGCCGTTTGTGGTGGCCGCTAACGACGCCGCTCAGGAGGCCGGTGTGCGGGCCAACGACCTGGTTGGCGCGCTTGCCGCCGCGGTCGGCGGACGGGGCGGCGGCAAAGCCGACCTGGCGCAGGGTTCAGGCAGAGACCCGGCCGGAATCAGCGCCGGACTGGCTGCTGTGCGGGCGGAACTGGGCCGAAGTTGACGGTGGCAGCGATGGTGTCCCAACGCAGGCCTGATCGTCCGGGCGCCGACGACCCGGGCCGGGGTCGTCGGCTGGGCATCGACGTCGGCACCGTCCGGATCGGGGTCGCCGTCAGCGACCCCGACGGCATCCTGGCCACACCCGTGGAGACCGTGCGCCGTGATCGCCGCGGTGCGCACCTGCGTCGACTGGCGACCCTGGTCGGCGAAAACGACGTGGTCGAGGTGGTGGTGGGACTGCCCCGTACGCTGGCAAACCGAGTCGGATCGTCGGCTGATGACGCGGTGGGTGTCGCCGAGGCTCTGGCCGGACGGATCGAGCCGGTGCCGGTGCGGCTGACCGACGAGCGACTGACGACTGTCAGCGCGGCCCGCTCCCTCCGCGAGGCGGGGCTGCGGGCGAAAGAACAGCGGGGGAAGATCGACCAGGCCGCCGCCGTGGCAATCCTGCAAGGCTGGCTTGACCAACGCCGCAATGCGGCAACGACTCGGAAAGAGTGACAGAGAGTGACAGTGCCCGAGAAGAAACCTGAGCGGCCCGAGAAGAAGCCCGCGAAGAATCCCGGGATGGCCGGTGGGCCCGACCGCGTCGAGCCGCGGGCAGTCGGCTCGTCGGGTCGCCGTGCCGCCCAAACCGGCGGCGGCCGCGGCAAGATCCTGGCCGTGCTCGGTGTGCTGGCAGCCCTCGCAGTCGGAGTCTGGTTGCTGGGTCCGAGGCTGTTCGGAGGGCCGGAGCTGCTCAAGGACTACACCGGCGGGGGCAAGGAAGACATCATCATCGAGGTCAAACCGGGCGATTCCGGATCGGTGATCGCCCAGGACCTCGTCAACAAGGACGTCATCGGCGACGTCAATATGTTTATCGGCGCGGCCTCGGGTAACGCCGAACTGGCTGCGATCCAGCCGGGGTACTACAAACTGCGTACCCAGATTCCGGCCGCGACGGCCGTGCAGATGTTGACCGACCCCAAATCGCGGGTCGGCAAGCTGGTCATCCCCGAGGGCAAGCAACTCGACGACATCACGGCAGTGGGTTCGGGCACCGTCAACCCGGGTATTTTCACCCTGATCGCCAACGCAAGCTGTGCGAATCTCAACGGCACCGAGAAGTGCTTGTCGGCTGCGGATCTCCAGGCTGCCGCCGAGGAGGGCACCCTGGAGTCCCTCAACGTGCCGGAGTGGGCGGTCAAGGGTGCCGGCACCCAAGGCCAGAGCCACCGCCGACTCGAGGGTCTGATCGCTCCGGGCACCTGGAACATCAACCCGTCGGCGTCACCGAAGGAAATCTTGTCCAAGCTGGTCGGCGACAGCGCCGACCGTTACGTCAAGGGCGGCATCCTCGATGCCGCGACGACGCTGAACATCTCGCCCTACGAGGTGCTCATCGTCGGTTCGCTGGTGCAGAAGGAGGCTCAGCCGGTGGACTTCGCCAAGGTGGCCCGGGTCATCTACAACCGGCTGGCCAGCGACTATGACCGGTTGGAGTTCGACTCCACGGTCAACTATCCGCTGGACCGCCAGGAGGTGGCCACCACCGATGAGGACCGGGCCAAGGAAACCCCCTGGAACACCTACGCCATGCCCGGTCTGCCGGCCACCCCGATCTGCTCGCCCGGGGAAGACGCACTGGCCGCCGCTGAACGTCCCGACGAGGGCGACTGGCTGTACTTCGTGACGATCGACGCTCAGGGAACGACGCTGTTCACCAGCGACTACCAGGAGCACCTGGCCAACCGCGACAAGGCCTTGGAGAGCGGCTTCCTCAACTCCGGGCGATGAACGCAGTGAAGAGCCCAATGGGGCCCGGGCGATGAACGCAGTGAAGAGCCCAATCAAGTCCCGGGCGATGAACGCAGTGAAGAGCCCAATCAAGTCCCGGGCGATGAACGCAGTGAAGAGCCCAATGGGGCCCGGGCGATGAACGGTGATGAACGCGCATAGGGCGGCTGTACTCGGCTCGCCGGTCGCGCATTCCAGATCCCCGCAACTGCACCTTGCGGCCTACCGGGCGCTGGGACTCGAGGACTGGACCTACCAGCGGATCGAATGTACCGCCGACGAATTACCCTCTCTAGTAAGCGGTTTGGGACCTGAATGGGTCGGGTTATCGGTCACCATGCCGGGCAAATTCGCCGCCCTGCAGTTCGCCGACGAACGCACCGAACGGGCTGAACTGGTCGGTTCGGCCAACACCCTGGTGCGCACCGCGGCGGGCTGGCGAGCGGACAACACCGATATCGACGGGGTGACCGGTGCGCTGGGCGGCCGCGAACTGAATCGTGCCATCCTGCTGGGCTCGGGCGGCACCGCGCCGGCGGCCGTGGTGGCACTGGCCGGGTTGGGCGTCACGGCGATCACCGTGGTGGCCCGCAGCCGGGACAAAGCCGCCCGCCTGCTCGACCTCGGCACCCGGGTGGGCATGGCGACCGACTTCTGCGACATCACCGATCCGGAACTGAGTGCTGCAGCACGACGGGCCGACGTCGTGGTCAGCACCCTCCCGGCCGACGCGGCCGCCGGGCTCGCCGGGACGTTGGCCGGGACCCCGCTGCTGCTGGACGCGATCTACGACCCGTGGCCGACCCCGCTGGCCCGGGCAGTCGCCGAATCCGGCGGCGAGGTGATCGGAGGCCTGCAGATGCTGTTGCACCAAGCATTCAGTCAGGTCGAACAATTCACAGGCCGACCGGCGCCGCGAGAGCAGATGGCGGCCGCGCTGGATTAGCCTGCCCCGCTGTGGGAGTCAGCGTCGCGGTCGCCGTGTCGGCGTTGGTGATCTGGGCGGCGGCGCTGGCGGTCAGCGACCTGCGCCGACACCGGCTGCCCAATGTGCTGACCCTGCCCGGCGCGCTGGTGATCCTGGGTGCCGCGGCCGGGTTCGGTCGCGGCCTGCCGGCTCTGTTCGGTGGCTGTCTGCTCGGAGGGCTGTATCTGGTGATCCACTGCGCCGACCGACACGGCCTAGGCGGCGGCGATGTGAAGCTGGCGGTGGGGTTGGGAGCGCTCACCGGCGCCCTGGGCCCCGATGTCTGGCTGCTGGCCGCGCTGGGGGCACCGCTGCTGACCGCGGTGGTCGGGGTGGCGAGCCTACTGCGGGGCCGCGGCGAGGTCATTGCGCACGGACCCTCGATGATCGCGGCCAGTCTGGCCGCGGCGGCGTTGCAGGTGCTTTGAGCGGACGTGGGAAGATGTCAGGGTGTTGCGATGGACCACCGCCGGGGAGTCCCACGGCAGGGCTTTGATCGCGCTTGTCGAGGGCATGGTCGCCGGGGTGCACGTCACCTCCGCCGACATCGCTGCTCAACTGGCGCGCCGGCGCCTGGGCTACGGCCGCGGCGCCCGGATGAAGTTCGAACAGGACGAGGTGACGGTGCTGGCCGGGCTGCGCCACGGCGTCACCCTGGGCGGCCCGATCGCCATCGAGATCGGTAACACCGAGTGGCCCAAGTGGGAGACGGTCATGGCCGCCGATCCGGTCGATGCCGCCGAACTCGACGTGGCGCGCAACGCCCCGCTGACTCGGCCGCGTCCGGGCCACGCCGACTACGCGGGCATGCTCAAATACGGCTTCGATGATGCGCGGCCGGTGCTCGAACGCGCCAGCGCCCGGGAGACGGCCGCCCGGGTCGCGGCCGCCGCCGTCGCACGGGCGTTTCTGGCCGAGGCGCTGGGCGTGGAGGTCCTTTCGCACGTCATCTCCATCGGCGCCTCCGACCCCTACGACGGTCCGCCACCCACCCCGGCTGACCTGCCCGGTATCGACGACAGCCCGGTGCGCGCATTCGACACCGCCGCGCAAACGTCAATGATCGCCCAGATCGAAGAGGCCAAAAAGGACGGCGACACCCTCGGCGGTGTCGTCGAGGTCGTCGCCCACGGACTACCGGTCGGGTTGGGCTCCTTCACCAGCGGGGACAGCCGGCTGGACAGTCAACTGGCCGGCGCCGTGATGGGGGTGCAGGCCATCAAGGGTGTGGAGATCGGCGACGGGTTCGAAACCGCCCGCCGGCGCGGCAGTGCTGCGCACGACGAGATGTTCCCCGGCCCCGACGGCGTGCTGCGCTCCACCAACCGGGCCGGCGGGCTGGAGGGTGGGATGACCAACGGCCAACCGCTGCGCGTGCGTGCCGCGATGAAGCCGATCTCCACCGTGCCGCGGGCACTGTCCACCGTCGACCTGGCCACCGGTGAGCAGGCCCACGCAATCCACCAGCGTTCCGATGTGTGCGCGGTGCCGGCCGCCGGTGTTGTGGTGGAGGCCATGGTGGCGCTGGTGCTGGCACGGGCGGCCCTGGAGAAATTCGGCGGAGACTCGCTGACCGAGACCCGCCGCAACATCGACGGCTATCTGCGTGAAGTCGGCGGCCGCGAGGGCCGGCCCGATCCGATGCGGCTGTCGGGATAGCGGGATGGCGCCGAAGGCAGTACTGATCGGGCTGCCCGGATCGGGCAAATCCACCATCGGACGGCGGCTGGCCAAGGCCCTGAATCTCGGCCTGGTCGACACCGACGCCGAGATCGAACGGCGCACCGGACGCACCATCGCCGAGATCTTCGCCTCGGACGGCGAGGCGGGATTCCGGCGCATCGAGGAGGACGTGATCCGCGAGGCGCTGCGTGAGCACGACGGAATCCTCTCGCTGGGCGGCGGCGCGGTAACCACCCCCGGCGTGCGGGAAGCCCTGGTCGGGCACACCGTGGTCTACCTGGAGATCAGTGCCGCCGAGGGTGTCCGCCGCACCAGCGGCAGCACGGTCCGGCCGCTGCTGGCCGGCCCGGACCGGGCCGAGAAGTACCGCGAACTGATGACCCAGCGCACTCCGCTGTACCGCCGGGTCGGGACGATCCGGATCAACACCAACCGGCGCAACCCCGGCGCGGTGGTCCGCTACATCGTCGACCGCCTCGAGAACCCGCTACCCGCGCGCCGTCGGCGGCCGCCCTGGCGGCGCGCCGCAGCTTCCGACGCCGGCCGGCCCACCCCGGCTTCGACGGGCGCCGAGCCACTCGGCCCGGCGCCGGCAGCCGACAGCGGGCCGGTCACCCCGGCCACCCTGGCCCGTCGCGCGGGGATGCGCAAATGACGGTGACCATCGAGGTCGCCGTCGAGCCGCCGTATCCGGTAATGATCGGATCCGGTGCCCGCGATGCGTTGGCCGAACTGCTCGGCTCCCGGCACAAAGTGGTGATCCTCCATCAACCGGCGTTGGCCGAGGTCGCTGAGTCGATTCGTAAACAGCTGTCGGACAGCGGTGTTGACGCTCACCGAGTCGAACTGCCCGACGCCGAAGCGGGAAAGGACCTGCCGGTCGTCGGATTCATCTGGGAGGTCCTGGGTCGCATCGGGGTCGGGCGCAAAGACGCGATCGTCAGCCTCGGCGGGGGAGCGGCCACCGATGTTGCCGGCTTCGCAGCGGCGACCTGGCTGCGCGGTGTCGACATTGTGCACGTACCGACCACTCTGCTGGCGATGGTCGACGCAGCGGTCGGCGGCAAGACCGGTATCAACACCGACGCCGGTAAGAACCTGGTGGGAGCCTTCCATCAGCCCACCGCGGTCCTAGTGGATCTGGAATTGCTGAAGACGTTGCCGCGCAACGAGTTAGTGGCCGGTATGGCCGAGATCGTCAAGGCCGGGTTCATTGCCGACCCGGTCATTCTGGATCTCATCGAGGCAGACCCGGTCGCGGCAGTCGACCCTTTCGGGCCGGTGCTGCCGGAACTGATCCGGCGGGCCGTCCAGGTCAAAGCCGACGTGGTGGCCGCCGACGAGAAGGAGTCGGCGCTGCGGGAAATTCTCAACTACGGGCACACCCTGGGGCACGCCATCGAGCGCCGGGAGCGCTACCGCTGGCGCCACGGCGCCGCGGTGTCGGTGGGCCTGGTGTTCGCCGCCGAGTTGGCCCGACTGGCCGGCCGACTCGATGATGACTGCACCCAGCGCCACCGCGATGTGCTGACCGCGTTGGGTCTGCCGGTGAGCTACGACGCCGGCGCCCTGCCCGAGTTGATGAAGTACATGGCCGGCGACAAGAAAACCCGTTCGGGCATCTTGCGTTTCGTCGTGCTCGACGGCCTGGCCAAACCCGGTCGACTGGAGGGCCCGGACCCGGCCCTGTTGGCCGCCGCTTATTCGGAGGTGAGCACGTGAGGACGGTGTCGGTCATCAACGGCCCCAACCTGGGTCGGCTGGGCCGGCGCGAGCCGGAGGTGTACGGCCAGACCACCTACGACGACCTGGTGGCCATGGTCGAGTCCGAAGCCGCCGCGCTGGGCCTGTCGGCGGTCGTGCGGCAGAGCGACAGCGAGGCACAGCTGATCGAGTGGGTCCACGCCGCTGTCGATGCCGGCGATCCGGTGATCCTCAATGCCGGCGGGCTGACCCACACCTCGATCGCGCTGCGGGACGCCTGCGCGGAGCTACGGTCACCGCTGATCGAGGTGCACATCTCCAATGTGCATGCCCGCGAAGAGTTCCGGCACCGCTCCTACCTCAGCGGGGTGGCCACCGGAGTGATCGTCGGGCTGGGGGTTCAGGGCTACCTACTGGCATTGCGGTACCTGGCCGCCACCGGCTGAGTCACTCGCGGTCGTGCAGGCGCCGTTCGGCTTCCTCGTGCTGGACCCGCACCGACTCCCGGGCCTCCTGCCGCCAGTCCAACTCCCGGCGTGACACCGCGTACTCCTCGCCCGGGTCTTCCTCGGCGTGCACCGCGGCGAACACGTCCTGCCGCTCGCCGAGCCCACCGGGCATCCGCTGCCGCGGCGCGGCCGGCCGTGTGCGGTCCACCAGCCAGCGTCCGATGCCGGTGCCGAAGATCGCGGGCAGGAACACCAGCAGTGCGGTGAACGACGCGAAGACGGTGGCCTCGACTCCGATGCCCTCGGTGTAGATC
>VERS01000023.1 GCA_018882545.1 Mycobacterium sp. | reverse complement strand
CCGCCACAGGCCAGACCCTGAAGCTTGAATCGCACGGTGCCGTCCTCGGCGACCGTCGCGGCGAATCCGGTGCCGCCGGTGCAGACGTCCTCGGGCTGCGCCAGCACCAGCCCACTCACCTGCGGAAATCCCTCGGCCACCCGGTCCCAGGCGTCCGGGGTCATCGGGGCGCTCCGCTCGGCTAGGACGTCGCCGTAGCTGTCGACGACGATCCGGGCCTGGGTGCGGTCGAAGACCAGAACGAAGCTGCGGTGGAACGGCGGGGGAACCGAGGAGTCCCGGAATTCGTAGGTCACCGTCGCCGAGGGCGGCAGGTCGCTTTCGCTCATCAAAACCCCTCTCCACTATCGACCCGGTTCCCCGACAGTACTTCGGCGGGGCTCGCTGTGGGGTGGTGGCCAACCTCAAGGACCGGGTACGGGTGGAAGACCAGAAGTAGACCCGCCGGCCCACTTACCAGCCCGCCCCGGCTGCCGCAACCTTGGAGAGGCTCTCGGACACCCTGTGCGAGAACGGAACCGGGCAGCCCGGGCCTGCCACCCAGCTCGTCACCGGCCGCGCAGTCATCAATGTCGACACCGCCGGCAACTGGACCACGGCCAGTCAGAGCGGACGGGTGACAGACATCTGCGCGCGAACGGCCTGCCACCTGACTGAGCGGCATCATCAACAGCTCCGCCCACGGCAGCCCCCCGTAATCGCGCGGGGGGCTGCCACCCCGCTCACCGGCCGATCTGGCGGGAACGGCCCACCTTCGGTGACGGCCGGACGGACACTGGACGAATGAGCACCGAATCCAGCCCGTGGCCGGAGGTCCCGGTCTGGTCGCAGCAGATTGTCGGGGCCCGAAATGCCAACGAGGCAAGGCTGTTCCTCCAGTGCCAGGGCGGCACGGAGGTCGAGTCGCGGGCGGTGGACACCCAACTGCACGTCCTGGCCGAGCACCCCGAGGGCCGCCGCGTGCACCGGTTCACCCTCGGCGGCGGCGCACCCTGGGAGCCCACCGATTTCGGCGACGGGCGCAGCGACATCCTGGACCCGGCCGAGCTGTTGTTCTTCGCCGACACGGTCGTGCGCGAGCTGCCCAGCCCCGGCGACCCGGTTCACCCGCGGGCGGTGATTCGCCGGTTGCGCCTGGCCGGGGCCGCGCTGCGGGAAGCAGTGAAACTCGTCCCACCCGGCGGCATCGACACCGCGCGGTTCTTCACCGGCGCGGCGAAGTCCTACGCGCAAGCCCACCCGGAGCGATTCAGCCCCGAGGAACTCCAGCGCTACGCCTCGGCCATCGACGCACACGCCGACGAGTGGCAACGCCTCTGATGCCGCAGGACATCGTCGAGACTCTGAGGGGTTTCCGGGAGAACACCGTTGAGCAGGACTTCTTCCTGCGTTCGGTGCTGCGCCACCCGCGCTGGCACATCCCGGTCGACGACGCCGACCATCCACTGCTGTGGACATTGGGCGATCGGGACTTCGTGGCCGCCCAGTCGACGCCCACCAGTCCGGACGGGACGCGGACGCACTGGATGGAGGCCGACGGCAGGCATCTGATCCGCAACCTGCCGTCCGACTGCGCGGGTGTGGTGTTCGAGTTGGGCACACCGGCCGCCTGCGTGATCGAGTTGGACGGCTCGGCCGAGACGCTCGCGTACTGGGTCAGCGTGCTCGACGTCGAGGATGCGCTGCTGAATCCCGCTCCGGGGCAGACACATGCACTGCTTTCCCACGAGTGGTTCCTGCTCCGCTCGGCCGGGGGTGAACCGCTCATTGACGATGAGGGCCTCTTCCGCGTGGTTCACGCGTTCACAGCACCCGACCGGTTGCGCGACTTCATCCGCAGCCGGCCCGCCTACCGGCAGTCCACCCTCGTCAGTGTCGACGGGCATGCCCTGTTCGCCGAGTTGGGTGCCCGGGCGGACTACGACGCGGTGAATCTGCACTACGGATTCGAGGCGACCGAGCGGCTCGGCCCCCAGGGCGCCGCGCTGTTCACCGGGGGGGTCGACGGGCGTTCGGCGGCCCGGGTGCTGCCCGCGCGCACGATCGCCGAGATCCACCTGTTCCTCGACCTCGAGGGCGTCAGCCGGGAGGGCCGCACCCACCAGATGGAGTATCTGGGCGACGAACTGGTGGCCCGCTACAGCGGCAGCATCGCCGGTTCGGCCCGGTCGTGGTGGTTCCAACCGGTGCTCCCCACCGAGGATGCACGGGACCTGGGTCCGGGCCCCTCCCGGATCCTGTGCGCCGGCCAGCTCGCGGATCTGGTGCGACGCCGGTTGCGGGCACTGCCCGATCAGCCCGGAGCGCTGGATCCCGACGACCGCACGATCGCGGCCGGTGCGGCGCGGTGGGCCGATGAGGTGGAGAAGATGTTGGTCGATGGCGCACTGCCGCGCTCGGCGGTGCGAACGCCGGACGGTTCGCGCTACCTGCGGGAGATCCCGGAAATGGCGACCGCGCCGTGGATCCGGGCCGCCCGCCTGCGGGCCGCGGCGCTGCTGAGGTGATCGGGGTTAGTTGACGACCTTGAGGCTGACGTCGGCCATGCTCAGGTAGCCGGTTCCATCCGTCGCACGGTCCAGCTTGCCGCTGATCTGAACGGTGCAAAACCCGTCGCAACCGGCGACCACGGACTTGGCGTCGGGGCTGAGGTCGGCCTGCTTGATGAAGATGTCCACCGGAAGACCGGTGCTGTCTTTGATGTCGGCCCCGCTCTTGTCCAGCACCCGGCAGGGCAGGGTGCCGTCCGGACCGGGTGTGGTCAGAAGTGAGCACCGCCCCAGGGTGACCGTACTCCCGGACAGGCTCTCCGCCTTGCTCAGGAAATCCTCGCCACTGAGACCGGCGGGGCCGGCGCTGGCGGTAGCCGCGGTCTGGCCGCCGGTGGTCACCGGGGCGGGCTGCTTGGTCGGTTCGGCGGACCGGCAGGCACCGATGCTGGCAACGGCGGCCAGCGTTACGGCCGTGGCGGTGACGCGGCGCAAACGGGTCATCGTCAATCTCCTCTTCGACTCGGGGGCTCAGTTCGGCGGCAGTACCTGGAAGCCCTCCAGGATGGTCTGCGCGTCTTGGTTGTAGCTGCCGGTTTGAGTGTCGATCGCTTGGATCGTGACCGTGGCGACGTAGGTGGCGTCGGCGCCGGCGTAGACGACCACCCGGGTGGTCGCGCTGCGGGCCGGGATGATGTCGATGGCCGGCGTAGTGTAGCTGCTCGTCATCGCCGGCAGTCCGCAAGCCTCGCCGCCTCGGCTGCTCAGACCGGTCACCCCGGCCTTGCCGATAAGCACTTCGTTCTGTGCGTCGAGGATCTGTTGGGCGTCGGCACCATCGGCGGCGATCTTCTTGAGAGCGATGACCGCGTTAGGGGTGAAATCCTCGGCGGCCAACCCCGGGTTCAGGATCGCCATCCGGATCGACGGCTCGGTGGGGTCCAGTTGCGGCGGTTGCTCCCAGCCCTCCGGTACGGGCACCCGCAGCAGGGGCTCCTGGTCGTCGCCGCGGGGAACGTCGAGCATCGGCGCATCGACGGTCTGACACGCCGCGGCAGCATCATCCGGCGACGCGACGGCGACCCCGGCCGCAAGCACCACGGCGACCACCGACGCCGTGACCGCAACGATCACCGTGCCGGGGTTCCAACCGTTGCGCATGACGACCCCCAGAGGCAGACCGAACCCCAATGTTAGAACGGTTGTCGGCACCCCCGCGGGCCAATCCGGGCACAACGCCTACTGTCAACGGTCGTGGACGACCGCGCGCTGGCCGCTGAACTTCTGCGGCTGTTGGGCGGCCCGGCCAACGTGACCTCCTTCGCCAACTGCATGACGCGGCTTCGGGTGACACTGGCCGACGCCACCGCGGTCGACCGCGACGCGATCCTGGCGACCTCCGGTGTGCTGGGCCTGGTACCCGGGCAGACCACCCAGATCGTGCTGGGTCCGGGCCGGGTCACCAAGGTCAGCGAGGAATTCGGCTCGGTGCTGAACGCCCAACGCGGCGATGATCTGGCCGTTCGAACCAAGGCCACGGTGACCGCGCGGCAGACCTCCCGCATCCAGTCGGCGCTGCGCAACATCGGCGCCATCTTCGTCCCGTTGATCCCCGGCTTCGTCGCCTCGGGGCTGATCCTGGGGATCACCAACGTGATCGCCAATCTGGCGAAGGCCGGCGACATCCCCGCCTCCGTGGTCGACGGGGACTGGTTCCGGTTGCTGTCAGCCACCGGGGGACTGATGTTCGCCGCGCTGGGGGTGTTCGTCGGCATCAACGCTGCCAAACAGTACGGCGGCACACCGGTCCTGGGCGGGATCGCGGGGTTGCTGGTTTACTCGACGATCCTCCGCGCGCAGCCCGATGGTGTTGCGCCCCTCGATATTTTCGGCCTCCAGCTACCCATCGCTCCCGGCCTGGGCGGGGTGCTCGGAGTGATCTTCGCCGCGTGGTTGTGGGCCCGGATCGAACGGGCCGTCCGATCCCGCACCCCCGACAGCCTCGACCTGTTGATCACTCCGCTGGTGACGGTCGTCGTCGGGGGCTTCCTCACCGTGCTCGTGATCATGCCGATCGCCGGAGAGGTGATGAAGGCCGTCACCTGGTTCCTGGTCGACATCTGCCTGGACAAAGCCGGGGTGGTCGGCGGCTATGTGCTCGCGGCGTCCTTCCTGCCCCTGGTTCTGCTGGGCCTGCACCAGGGGCTCACCCCGGTTCACCTGCAACTGATCGCCGACGCCGGGCGCACCGACCTGCTGCCGGTGCTTGCCTGCGGCGGCGCCGGACAGGTGGGCTGTGCGATCGCCATCTGGACGATGACCACCAACCACGACCTGCGCAACCGGATCGCCGGGGCACTGCCGGTGGGCGTGCTGGGGATCGGGGAGCCGCTGATCTTCGGGGTGACCCTGCCGCTGGGCCGGCCGTTCGTGGCGGCCTGCATCGGAGCGGGATTCGGCGGGGTGTGGATGGCCGTATACGACGTCGGGTCCATCGCCTTCGGGCCGTCCGGGGCTGCGCTGATCCCACTCATCGCCGACGGGAAATACCTGCTCTACATCGCGGGCCTGCTCATCTCCTACGTCGCCGGGTTCCTCGTCACCCGGTTCTGGGGATTTGACGAGTCGATGGTGGCGCGGCTTGACCGGGCGTGAGATTGCGGACCGTCAGAAGTCGACCTGGATCAATGCGCAGTCATCGTCGAAAGTGTCCTCGGCGCTGAGGTTTCGCAATCGGGCGAGGAGGTCATCGAGTGACCAACCCGGTGCTGCGGCGGCCAGGCCGGCGCACAGATCGATGAACTGACCGAGCGTCGAGGATCCGCCGTCGGCCGTGCGGTGCTCGAAAGCACCGTCGCTGTAGAGCAGGATCTGGGTGCCGTGATCGACCTGATAGGTGGCGGCGAGGAATTCGCCGTCCTCGAGCATGCCGACCGGCGGGGAGTTGGTAAGCGATTCGTCGGGCTCGGTACTGGTCGGGGTGAACACCAGCGCGGGCGGATGGCCCGCACTGGCGTAAGTCAGGGTGCGGGTGGAACGCCGGTAGACCCCGTACCAGACGGTGAAGTAGTGCCCGCCGTGGCTTTCCATCGGGAAGAGACGGTTGAGTTCGGTGAGCACCCGTTGCGGGGAGCGGAGGGTGTCGACGGACATCGACCCTGAGCGCAGCAGATTGTGGACCGACACCGAAAGCAGGGCGGATTCCACACCGTGGCCGGACACGTCGAGCAACGTGATGATCAGATGGTCGTCGTCGATCCAGCGGTAGTCGAAAACATCGCCGCCCAGATACCGGGTCGGCAGGTAGCGCGAGGACACCCGCACCGGCCCGCTCATCTCGTCGGGAAGGACGTCGACATGTAGCGGGCGGCGCTGTCGAGTTCGGCGGTCAGGCGTTGCTCGGCCTCCACCCGTTCAGTGACGTCGAGCATCTGGGTGAGGAGGAGCTCGGGCTCGCCGTCGATGTCGTAGAGACGACTCACCGACACGTCGGCCCAAAAGCGGCGGCCGTCGGCACGGGTGTACTGCTGGTTGATCCGAACGACGTCCACGCGGCCGGCCATCAGATCTGCTACGGCGGCCGCGTTGCCCTCCAGATTGCCTTCGGGTGTCATCTGCTGCCATGTCACCTGCATCGCCGTGGCCATATCGAGGCCGAACAAGTCGCACATGGCCTGGTTGATCCAGACAACGGGCCCTTCGGGCCGGACGATGTTGATCCCGATGTTGGACTGCTCCAGGACCTGCTGGTAGCGGGCGGCGGTCTGCTGCGCCTCGACTTCCTCGGTGATGTCGATGACCTGAACGATGTTGACCTCCACCGAGCCGTCGCTTCGGCGCAGGCGCGCCACCGACAGGTGGCCCCAGACTCGGTGCCCGTCGGCGTGGGTGAATTGCAGCTTGTCGATCTGATACGACTCGACCCGGCCCGCGGCAAGATCGGCCGCGTCTGCCAGATCCGCCTGGAGATCCTCCGGGGCGATCAGATCGGTCCACGTCTTGTGCAGCAGTGTCTCGGCGTCATAGCCGAAGAAATCGCAGAGAGCTTGGTTGACCTCAAGGAACCGCCCCTCGGGACTGGCCAGGCACATACCCACCGCTGCGCTCTCCATCGACCTGCGGTAGAGCGCGTCAGCGGCGGCCCGCTGGCGGGCCAGATCGGCGAACAACTGCTCGGCGGCGACCTCGGCGTCGACGACCCGCAGCGATGCGGTGCGCCCGTCGGGTCGGCCGCCGGCGTCGTAGAAGGGTTTGGCGTGCACCTCGACCCAGTGCTTCATGCCCGCGGCGTCGCTAATTCGCAACCGCCGGACCACCCGCGTGCCTACGGTGGCGGTCTGGTCGATGATCTCGGCGAGGACGGGCTGATCCTCGACGGGAATCAGGTCCTTCACCTCTCGGCCGACCCAGTACTGCGGCGAGGCGCCGAGAACCTCGGTCACCGCCGGGGAGACCCAGGCGACGGTGCCGTCGCGGAAGTGGGCTATCACGTCGCTGCTGTTTTCCACAAGCAGGCGGTACCGTTCCTCGGATTCGGCCAGCCGGCGGTTGCCCTCGTATCGGTCGGTGACATCGCGGTAGTTGGCGCCTACCCACCCGTTGGCTATCCGGGTGGCCCGGATGTCGTAGCGGCGGGACCCGCCGAGGACCTCGTTGAAGAAGACGAAGTCGTCCAGCACCACCGGTTCACCGGATTCCGCGCAGCGAACGTAGCGGGCCAGCAGCCCGGATTGTTCGATGTTCGGGAACCGGTTCACCAGAGTGTGCCCGACCAGGTCCGAACGGTCGGTGCCGAGGTAGGAGCAAGCGGCGGGGTTGGCGTCACGCAGGACGAAATCGGTGATGTGGCCGCCGCCGTCCCGCACCGGCTCCAGGAGGATCTGCGGGTCGAGCATCGCGTCGGTGACCGCGCGCAGGATGTCGAGTTCGCCGCCGCCGGTGGGCGACTCATTCATCAGGTGATCCCCCAAGTCGCCCCCCCCCCCGCCGGTCACTGCGTGCGCGGCGTTTGCGGTGCCTGTTCTCACCCGACAGCCAGAATCCGGAGCATAGCCAAAGTATCGTTTTATGGCCCGAAATTGTTCGCTTTTCGGCTACCCTGTTGCCACTCATGTTCAGCGTCGACCGGTCTTGGGGGGTTCATCCGATGCCGACGGTCCTCTGCGATACCAGTGATCTCGCCGAAGCCGAGGCGGTACTCAGCGCCAGTTACAGCCGCATCCGGATGGCCGCCTCGAGGGACACCCCGACGCACACACTTCTGACGCGTTCGGCCCTCGGCGCGCTGACGGTCGATGACCTCGTGTTCGACTTCGACTGGCACGGTGAAATGGAACCGCCTGAGACGATCATCGTCTGCCGGGTGCGCTCCGGGGTGATCGAAGACGGGGCTGGGACGGCAACCAGCCGGCTCTTCGGTGCGGGCGGCATCGTGTGCTTCGGCGGGGTCGCCGGATTGCCGGTCTCCGGCGGTGTACGTCGATCCGCATACAGCGCTCTGTCGCTGCCCAGGGCGGTCCTGGGCGATGTCGCGACGACTGTGCGCGGCAGTGACCGTGTCCAACTGACCGCGAACGCGCCGCAATCCGAGGAGGCCCGCACACATCTGTGCGCTGCGATCGACTACATCTGCGCACGGGCCGGAGCCGATTCGGGCATCCTTGAGCAGCCGTTGGTCGCCGGGGCTGTGACGCGCTATCTGGCCGACACGCTGCTGGCGTGCATCCCGAACACGTCCGTCACCGAGCCCACGGTCGAGGACCGCCATGACGGCACCCCACTGCTGCTGCGGCGAGCCATGACCTTCATCGACGAGCATGCCCACCGGGACATCGCACTGGCCGACATCGCTGCGGCGATCTCGGTGTCACCGCGGGCGGTGCAGTACATGTTCCGCCGCCACCGGGGCTGCACGCCCATGCAGTACTTGCGCTCGGTGCGGCTTCGCCACGCCCACCTCGACCTCGCCATGGCCGATCCCGCCGAGACGACCGTCGCCGTCGTCGCCGCCAAGTGGGGATTCGGCCACGCCGGGCGGTTTGCGTCCTACTACCGCAGCACCTACGACCGAAGCCCGAACCACACGCTGCGTAACTGATGACGGAGTGGGATCAGACGGAGTGGGATCAGACGGTCGGGCGGGCCGAGGACGTCCGCCGGGTTTTCGAGCACGTTCCGACGATGCTCGTTGCCGTGGCGGGTCCGGAGTACCGGGTCGTCGCCAACAACGCCGCGCACCGGGCGTTCGCGCCGCGAACGGTCATCGGAACCTCGCTGCGGGAGCACTTCCCCGAACTCGATGGTCAAAGCATTTTCGAGACCTTCGATCAAGTCGTCGCGACGGGCCGGAGTCGGACAGCCCACGAATGGCGCGTGCAAGCCGATATCGACGGCACCGGGGTACTGCGCGAGGTGTTCTTCGACCTTCTCATCTCGCCATATCTCGATCGGCACGGTTCGGTCATCGGCGTCCAACTCGCCATCGACGACGTCACCGACCGTGTGCGGGCCCGGATCGCCGCCGAAACCGACTCCCGCCGAATCACCGAGAGTTACCAGCAGGTGCAGCAGGCGTCTCTGGTGATGCAGCGGGCGCTGCTGGCAGATGCGGTGCCCGTCCTGCCCGGCGCGGAGGTCGCCGCGTCCTACCTCGTCGCGGCTGAGAACACCGCGGCTGGGGGGGATTGGTTCGACGCCATGACCGAACCGGGCGGATGTCTGGTCATGGTGCTCGGCGACGTGGTGGGCCACGGCGTGCGCGCCGCCGCCGTGATGGCCCAGTTGCGCACAGCGGTCCGGATGGCCCTCTTCGCGGGTGCGTCCATCGACAGCGCACTCGGTGCGGTCGACCGGTTCAGCGCCGAAATCCCCGGAGCGGCATCGGCAACCCTGTGCGTGGCCAGGTTCGACACGGAGACCGGGATATTCGAGTACTGCACCGCCGGCCACCCGCCCCCGCTGGTGATCACCGCCGACGGTCTCGCGCACTACCTCGACACCACCGGCGCGGGTCCGCTTGGCAGCGGTCGCGGATTTGCCACCAACACGGCGGAACTGGGCATCGGCGACACTGTGCTGCTCTACAGCGACGGGATAATCGAACGGCCCGGTGTCGAAACACACTCCAGCACAGACGAGTTGGCTGAGGTGGCCGCGCGGGTCCGCCGAGGCGAGGCTTTCCCGCTGGATTCGCGGGATCCTCCGCTGCAGCGGATGTGCGACGACGTCATCGAACTGCTTGTGCGCGGCGCCGGCTACGCCGACGACATCACCCTGCTGTCCGCGCGGCGCCGCACCTTCCCGACTCCGGTACACCTGGAGATTACCGCCGACGGGACTGCCGAGCGCACCGCGCGCACCGCTCAGTGCCGCGCCCCTGGAGTTCGGAGTCGCCGAATTCGTGGCCAACACCGCCGAGCACGCCTACTCCGACACCCAGCGCGGCACGGTCACCGTCGATGCCGACCTCGATCGACACGGCCGCGTACACATCTCGGTCCAGGACTCCGGGCGCTGGAAGACTCCGGTTACCAACCGCAACGACGCACGGGGTCGCGGGCTGCCGTTCGCACAACGACTGCTGACCGACACCACCGTCACCCACGATGGGGACGGAACGACCGTCACGGCAAGCCACCTTTTGACCCACCAGGCCCACATTGTCACCGATCCCCGGGCGACCCCCGGTGTGCCGCCGTCCCCGGCCCGGCCGCGCGAGTTCGACGTCGGCATTTCCGCGGATCAATACGTGGTGGTTTCCGGCGACGTCGACACCGCGGCGGCGGCGGTGCTGGCGCAAACCCTGTCCGCACAGAGCCGAGGGGGTATCGGGCCGCTGCGCGT
>VERS01000595.1 GCA_018882545.1 Mycobacterium sp. | reverse complement strand
CCCCGGCGCCGGGCGGCTGGCGGATCTGACCCTCTACCTCCCCGCGATCCTGCGCCGGCCCGAATGGCTACCCCAGGCCCCCGCCGCAGACCGCGATCGGATGGCCCGCGTTCGGGTGGTGCAGGACGCCTATCGCGAACTGCTGCAGGCGATTTCACCGGCTCGTGCAGCCGCACCCGATGTCGTCGAGATCGCCTGGATGATCCAGGAGTTCCGGGTCAGCCTCTGGGCGCAGCAGCTGGGCACCCCCCGGCCGGTCAGCGAACAGCGCATCTACCGCGCGATCGACGCGGTACTGGAGTAGGAGGCGCCGATGCCCACGGAGAAGCGCGCGTCACCGAAGGCGGGTGCACCGACCACCCGACCCATAGACCTGGTGCTCTCCGGTGGCGGTGTGAAGGGGGTCGGCCTGGTCGGTGCCGTCGTGAGGTTGATGGAGGCCGGCTACCGCGCCCACCGGGTGGCGGGTTCCTCGGCCGGCTCCATCCTGGGCGCGATCGTGGCCGCCGCGGCCACCTCGCCAGACTTGGGGCCCGACGATATCCGCTCGATCGCACTGAGCATCGACTACCGCAAGTTCCTCGATCCCGGCCCTCTCGAACGGGTTCCGCTGCTGGGCCCGGCGTGGGCGATCCTGGACGGCAGGGGTGTCTACAAAGGTGACTACGCCCGCGACTTCGTCGCCGGCCAGTTGAAGGATCTCGGTGTGGAGACCTTCGGGGATCTGCGCATCGACGACGACGAACTGCCCGAAGAACGGCGTTACCGGCTGGTGGTCACCGTCACCGACGTCACCCGCGGCCAGTTGGTCCGGCTGCCGTGGGACTACCGCAGCGTCTACGGGCTGAACCCCGACGAGCAGTCCGTCGCCGAGGCGGTCCGCGCGTCGATGTCGATCCCGTTCCTGTTCCGGCCCGCCACGCTGACCAGTGCGGCAGGGTTGGAGTCGACCCTGCTCGACGGCGGACTGCTGTCGAACTATCCGATCGACTCGCTGGACCGGCTGGACGGAAAGCCGCCCCGCTGGCCCACCCTGGGGGTGACGCTGCTGCCCAACCTGCCGGCCGGCAATGACCGGGTGATCCCCGGCCTGGCGCCGCTGCGGGTGTTCAGCGGCCCGCATCTGCTCGAACAGGTTTTGACCACCCTGCTGGTGGGCCGGGATCAGGCCTACCTGAACGAGCCCTGGGTCAGCGCCCGCACCATCCGGGTCGACTCCACTGAGGTGGGAGTGGTCGACTTCGGCATCTCCCGCCGGGAGATCGACGCGCTCTACCGCAAGGGCTACGACGCGGCGACGGCGTTCCTCTCCGGCTGGGACGAGGCGGCCTACCGCAAGCAGTTCCGACCGGCCCGTTAACCTTCGACGCGCTTCTTGAGCCCGTTGAGGGCCTGATCGACAACCGTCGCCGCGGCCTTCTTCTTCATGAAGCCCATCATCGGGATCTTCGGGTCGATCTCGAGTTCGTAGGTCACCTTGGTGCCGTCCCCATCGGGCCGCAAGGTGTAGGAGCCGATCAGTTTCTTCATCATGCTCGACTTGGGCTTTCCGGCGTCATCGGCGTTGAGCCTCCAACTCACCGAGTCGTTGCCCGACCAGAGGTAGGAGATCTCGTAGACGTCCTTGCCCACCGGTGTGGTGATGCTGAAGGAGGCGTCCTTGGCCGCTCCGTCGTCGTGGGTGGTGATGATCTCCACGCCGGTGAAGCCCTCGCTCCAGTTCGGGTAGTCGGCCAGGTCGGCGATGACCGCCATCACCTCTTCCGGGCTGGCGTTGATCTTGATCGTCTCCGAGACGCTTTCCGCCATGGCTCCTCCATTCGTTGTCGGTGACTACGCAGAAGGGTAGTGGCTCAACCGCCTGCCGTGGGCGGTGTTCAGGGCCGTCCGGTTGCGACGGCGACCGCACCGCTGTGCGCAATAGCGTTGTCCAGCACCAGATCCGCCACCCGGTCGCGATGCTGCTCGGCGCTGCCCAGCAGGACGGCGTCGGTGGCGGCCCGCTTGAAGTACAGGTGCGCCTGATGCTCCCAGGTGAACCCGATGCCGCCGTGCACCTGGATGCAATCGGCGGCGATCCGGCTGAACGCCGCCGAGCACGTCGCCTGGGCGATGCTGACCGCCAGGGCTGGGTCGTCGGATCCGTCGCTCAGTGCCCACACGGCGTGGTAGGCCGTGGACCGGGCGTGCTCCAAGTCGACCAGCATGTCGGCCAGCTTGTGCTTGACGGCCTGGAACGAGCCGATCTGGCGGCCGAACTGCAGACGAGACTTGGCGTACTCCACCGACAGGTCCAGCAGATGCTGGGCCGCGCCGACCTGTTCGACGGCCAGCAGCGCCGCGCCGACCTGCAG
>VERS01000594.1 GCA_018882545.1 Mycobacterium sp. | reverse complement strand
CCCCAGTGCCGCGCAGGCCGCCGACGGCTTCGATCGTGAGGAGCGCCGCGGCATGCCGGTCAACGCGCCGATGCGCAACTACCGCGACCGCAACCACAAACCGGAACTGCTGGTCGCCCTGACCGACTTCGCGGCACTGGCCGGCTTCCGGCCCGCCGCCCAATCGGTGCAGTTCATCCGCGCGTTGGCGGTGCCGGCGCTGGACCCCTACCTGGCCCTGCTCGCCGACCAGCCGGATGCCGCCGGACTGCGCGCGCTGTTCACCACCTGGATCACCGCCCCGCAACCGGACATCGACACCCTCATCCAGGCCGTCCTGGACGGCGCGGTGAATTATGTCCGCTGCGGGGCAACGGAATTCGGCGCCGAGGCACGGACGATCCTGGAGCTCGGCGAACGCTACCCCGGCGACGCGGGGGTGCTGGCCGCGCTGCTGCTCAACCGGATCGCCCTCAAACCCGGCGAGGGCATCTACCTGCCGGCCGGCAATCTGCACAGCTACCTGCAGGGTGTCGGGATGGAGGTGATGGCCAACTCCGACAACGTACTTCGGGGCGGGTTGACACCCAAGCACGTCGACGTACCCGAACTGCTGCGGGTGCTGGACTTCGCGCCGGTGCCCGACGCCCGGGTGGGGACCCGGCGCGAAGGCATCGAACTGATCTACGACACCCCGGCGGCGGAGTTCGCCGCCTCCGTGTTGACCCTCGACGGGGAGAGCCTCGGCCACGAGGTCGCCGTTCCCGCGCGCAACGACGGCCCGCAGATCCTGGTGTGCACGCACGGCGCGGTCACCGCCCGGGCCTCCTGCGGTGAGGTGCGCATCGACCGGGGCGCGGCGGCCTGGGTGGCCGCCGCCGACGGCCCCATCCGGGTGCAGGCCGCCGACCCGAGTCGGCTGTTCCGCGCCACCGTCGGCGTCTGACCGGTAGCCTGTGCCCGCATGTCCGCCTTCCGCGCCATGGCGGCGCGCACCAAGTCGGTCGAGCAGTCCATCCGTGACACCGACGAACCCAGCACCCGGTTGCGCAAGGACCTCACCTGGTGGGACCTGACCGTCTTCGGGGTCTCGGTGGTCGTCGGCGCCGGCATCTTCACCGTCACCGCCAGCACCTTCGGCAACATCACCGGGCCGGCCCTGTCGATCTCGTTCGTGATCGCCGCAGTCACCTGCGGTCTGGCCGCGCTGTGTTACGCCGAGTTCGCCTCCACCCTGCCGGTGGCCGGCAGCGCCTACACCTTCTCCTACGCCACCTTCGGTGAGTTCGTCGCCTGGATCATCGGCTGGGACCTGATCCTGGAGTTCGCCGTCGGCGCCGCCGTCGTCGCCAAGGGCTGGTCGAGCTACCTCGCCACGGTGTTCGGATTCGCCAGTGGCACCTGGCAATTGGGCCCGCTCAACTTCGACTGGGGCGCGCTGCTGATCGTCGCCGTGGTGGCCACCCTGCTGGCAATGGGCACCAAGCTGTCATCGAACTTCTCCGCGGTGGTCACCTCCATCAAAGTCGCCGTCGTGCTGCTGGTGGTGGTGGTGGGCTCCTTCTACATCAAGCCGGCGAACTACTCCCCGTTCATCCCTCCCGCGGAGACCGGCAAAGACGCCGCCGGCACCGGCATCGACCAGACGGTGTTCTCACTGCTGACCGGCGGGGGCAGCAGCCACTACGGCTGGTACGGGGTGCTGGCCGGCGCATCGATCGTGTTCTTCGCCTTCATCGGGTTCGACGTGGTGGCCACCACCGCCGAGGAGACCAAGAACCCCCAGCGCGATGTGGCCCGCGGGATCCTGGCCTCGCTGGGCATCGTCACCGTCCTCTACGTCGCGGTGTCGGTCGTGCTCGCCGGGATGGTGAACTACACCCAGCTGCGCGACGCCGGCAAGGTGAACCTGGCCACCGCGTTCGCCCTCAACGGGATCGACTGGGCCGCCAAGGTCATCTCGATCGGAGCGCTGGCCGGGCTGACCACCGTGGTCATGGTGCTCATCCTGGGGCTCTCCCGGGTGATGTTCGCGATGGCCCGGGACGGACTGCTGCCGCGCTCGCTGGCCCAGACCGACGCCAAAGACCGGCCGGTCCGGATCACCGTGATCGTGGCCCTGCTGATCGCGGTGTCGGCGACGGTCTTCCCGGTCGCCAAACTCGAGGAGATGGTCAACGTCGGAACGCTGTTCGCCTTCATCCTGGTCTCGGCCGGGGTGATCGTGCTGCGGCGCACCCGACCCGATCTGGACCGCGGGTTCCGCGCACCGTTCGTGCCGCTGCTGCCCATCCTGTCCATCGCGGCCTGCCTGTGGCTGATGCTCAACCTGACCGCGCTGACCTGGATTCGGTTCGCGGTGTGGATGGCCATCGGCGT
>VERS01000593.1 GCA_018882545.1 Mycobacterium sp. | reverse complement strand
GCGACGGCATCGGCGGCACCGCCGAGAAAGCTCAGTGAGGGGACCAGTGGCTCGGCCAGGGTGATCGCGGCGGTGGCCGAAGCCAGATAGCCGGCAAGTGTGATGCCCAGTTGGATCGTGCCCAGGAACCGATTCGGATCGCGGGCCAGGCGGGCTAACGCCCGTTCCCGGCGACCCGCCCCGCGCTCCAAAGTCCGCAGCTGTCCCTCCCGCAGCGAGATCAGGGCGATCTCACTGCCGGCGAATAGGCCGTTGAGGAGTAGCAGCACCAGGATCAGAGTGAGGTCGAATAAGTACCGCTCCACGCGCACCTTCCGTGCCGGTTCGATGTCGGGCTAGGAAAAACCGGTCTTGACCGACACCATGATTCTGCCTGGGTGTTCCGCGGCCGCTGCAACTCGATCCGACTACCGGACTTCAACAAGCCTGCCGAACTCAAGGAGGGGGCACCTCTCACGACGACCAGGCAACAGGACTTGCTCGGGGTGATCAGTCCGGATGGGTCGATCCGGATGGTGAAGATCACCAACGATGTGATCTATCAGGGGTGGTTCACCGACAAGGACACGATCGAGCTGGTATTCACCGAGGCCCGCGCCCATGCGGTGGTAGGTACGCGGACGGCATCTCGGGTGGGGCGCTGAACTGACCAGGAGTGGTGGCCCGCGGATCGTATTGCAGGTCTGTCGCGATGCTGACCGGGACCATAGGGCGTGCGGTGGTGGGATCCGCAAGCGGCGGGAAAGCCGCGCGGCGAGCTGATCACCGTGGCTGGTCCGCGCGATGCAACTATCGCGGCGGATCTGACCCCGGCCCAAGGGCTGGTTTCACCGGCACGTCGGCCTACGCTGAACGAAAGTCGCTGAGACTGAGGGGGGTACCGGTGGCCGAAGCGTTGAAGAGCGAACAGCCGAGTATGACGAACAAGCCCGCGCCGAAGTCGCGGACCGGGGTGTGGCGCATGGGCGATCCGCCCGGTCCCGCGCCGGCTTCTACACCGGCCTCCGATGATTCCCCGAAGCGGCCGTCGCTGCGGGATATCAACGCCGAGCTCTCGGAATTGGCAGCCCGCAAGCAACTGCACCCGGACAACGGCCACCGACGGAAGCAACTGCTCGCGCAGATCGAGCAGATCCTCAACGACGCGGGGCGGTTGGTCGCCGGCAGTCCCGGTTCCCGCCGACTGTACGAGCGGGCCTTGAAGAGCCAGCGGCGGGCGCTGGCACTGGCCGCGGGGCCGAAACGGGGCGCGCACCCAGCCGGATTCGCCAAAGGCCGGGGACTCACTCAGGGCGGGCGGGAAGTTCTAGGCGGGGCGCCGGGATCCCGTGTGATCGACTCGTTCACCCTGCAGGTCTCGACGATATCGGGGATCGACTCGCCCAACGACATCGCGATCAGCCCTGACGGTAGTCGTCTGTACGTCACGACGAACTCGATCGAAGGCGGCAAGATCCGGGTGTACGACACGGCCACCAGCAAAGTACTGGCGGACCTCAAACTCACCGACGTGAACGGCCTTGCCGGCCGCCTAGCGGTGAGCCCGGGTGGATCGCGCGTCTACGTCTCAGCCTTCGACACCGCTGAGGGTAAAGGCGGAGTCTTTGTCCTCTCAGCGTCGGGCGATCCGGCATGGCCACCGTTGATCATCGGCCTTGACGCGGACACGATGGTTTATCCGGCGATCGATGCCACCGGGACACGTCTCTACGTAGCCGACGGCGTCAGCACGCTGTCGGTGTATGACATCAAACAAAGCCTGACCGACTCATTCGTCATGACCGTCAGCGACGGGCGCGGTGGCGACACCACCGTTCCAATCACAGTGCCGATACTGCCGAAACCGTGAAACAGGCCGTACTCGTCGATCAGCATGTGACACCCGGTCAGCGATCAGGGCCGAGATCGGAGGTGCGTAGCTTGTCAGCCAGGTGCACCCGCGAGCGGATGCCGAGCTTGCGGTAGGCGTTGGACAGGTGCATCTCGACGGTCTTCGTCGGCTGCCAGGGTCTGGGGCGCGGCCCGTTGGGCCTCATCGACTGGGGCCAGATGTGTACCGCTTTGACCGACCCGGGCAAGGCCTTCGCCAACGCACTCGGCATCCGGTAGGCGGGCGGCGCTCGCGCCGGCAGTGTTAAAGGTTGCGGTCGGCACAACGGTGCCCCGCAGTTCGGGCAACTCAAAACCCTAGGGAAATCCCTGTATCTCGCTGGTATCTGACCGTTCTCTGTGGAGTTACTGTCAACTCCTAGGCGCTCGCGCAGGGACGGCGCCCAGCCGAAATCGGGGAGATTCACAATGCGCGCATCATTTTTCGTCGGCAGGGTCGGGGTTCTGGCGGTTGCTTTGGGGATCGGCGCGGCCGCGG
>VERS01000592.1 GCA_018882545.1 Mycobacterium sp. | reverse complement strand
CAATAGGGGCGGTCAGGCGCACGTTGACCATGGCGGCCAAGAAGCCGGTGAACGCCTCGACCCCGATGTTCCCCAGCGAGGCGAAGCCCTGGATGGCGATCAGCGACCCGGCCGAGAGGGTGACGAATCCGACGATGGCGACCGTGCCGCCGACCACCGCCATGGCACCGGCACCCATACCGACCTCGGCGATCAGCCGGATGATCTCCTTGGGGTAGTGCCGGATGGCGTGGGCGATCTCCCGGACGGCCTCGATCGCGAACCAGGCGACCTTGCCGGTCGAGTCCAGGAACTTCCCGGGAGCTTTGATCCATTTGTCAGACAGACCCGGGAACCGGGACGGGATCGCCGCCTTGGGGTTTGCTGTCGCCGTTGCCATCTATCGCCCCGTCCCGAACCGCACACCGATTGTCGTGAAGATGACGTTCACGGCGAACAGGGCGACCACGCAGAGCACCAGGGTCTCGTTCACCGCAATACCCACACCTTTGGCCCCGCCGCCCACGGTCAGACCTCGGTAACACCCCACCAGCCCGGCGATCAGGCCGAAAGCGACGGCCTTGGCAACGGCGATGATCACTTCGGGCAGCCCGGTGATCAACGTCAGGGTCTGTAGGTACGCCCCGGCCGAGATGTTCTGCAAGAACACCCCGAAGATGAAGCTGCCCACCAGGCCGATGGTGATCACCGCACCGTTGAGCAGGACCGAGACGAACGTCGCCGCCGCGACCCGGGGTACCACCAGTCGGTGGATGGGGTCGATGCCGAGCACCTCCAGGGCGTCGATCTCCTCGCGGATGGTGCGGGCGCCCAGATCGGCGCAGATGGCCGTGGAGCCGGCTCCGGCCACCACCAGCACCGTCACCAGCGGGCCCAGCTGGGTCACCGACGCCAGCGCCGCACCGGCGCCGGAGACGTCGGCCGCGCCGAACTCGGTGAGCAGGAGGTTGAAGATGAAGATGATGAGCACCGTCAGCGGAATCGACATCGCGAAGGTGGGCAGCAGCGCCACCGTCATCAGGAACCAGCTGTAGTTGAGAAACTCTTTCCACTGGAACGGCCGGGCCAGGGCCTTGGCCGTCAGGACGCACATCCTGAAGAACCCGCCCATGGCCTGCATGGGCCCGTTGAAACGTTTGGCCAGGAAGCTGGTCGATGCGGTCACCGCAGGACCCCCCTGCGACAGGCGCGCCGCTGGTCGCGACGTGAGGTCAGTCCCTTCGGCAACGCACCCCTCCTTCGACACATCGGTGGCCATCCAGTTGTGATCGGCGCCTCCCCTACATCGGGTAGTAAGCGAGACCACAGGAATGTACCCGATGGTTCGGGGGTGTCATATCGCAACGGCACTATTGACCTCCCGAAGGCCGCGCCGAACCGCCGAAACGGGTCCTCAGCTCGGTTTTCAGGACCTTGCCGGCCGGGTTGCGCGGCAGCGCATCGACGATCTCGAGCGCTTTGGGCTGCTTATAGCGGGCCAGCCGGTCCTCAAGGAACTCCAGGAGATCCTGCAGTGGCAGGTCCGCGCTGACCGCGGCGACCGCGACCGGCACCTCGCCCCATTTCTCATCGGGCCGGCCGATCACCGCCACCTCGACGATCGCCGGATGCTCGGCCAGCACGTTCTCCACCTCGGCGCAGTAGATGTTCTCCCCGCCGGAGATGATCATGTCCTTCTTGCGGTCGACGACCCAGATGTAGCCCTCATCGTCGCGGCGAACCAGATCCCCGGAGTGAAACCAGCCCCCGGCGAAGGCCTCGGCGGTGGCGTGCGGTTTGTTCCAGTATCCGGCCATCAGAGTCGGTGCGCGATAAACGATTTCGCCGACCTCACCCACCGGCACGTCGTTGAAGTCGTCATCGACGATGCGGGCCGCGACCGTTGGGATCACCTTTCCCACCGATCCCAGCTTCCGGATCGCATCCTCGCCGAGCAGCATGCAGGTGACCGGAGACATCTCGGTCTGGCCGAAGGCCGCGAGGATTCTGCAGTCGGGGAAGGTGGCCGACATCTGTCGCAACAGGCTGTCCGAGGCCGGTGCTGCGCCCCACGACAGCGTTCGCAGCTTGAGATCGCGCGGTCGGGCCTGCTGTTCGACGCAGACCGCCTGCCACTGGGCGGGCACCAGGAAGAGCCCGGTCACCCGTTCGGCCGCCAGGACGTCGAGCAGGCCGGCGGGGTCGAATCCGCCGAGCGGGTGGATGACGGTCGGGATGCCCATCGTCATCGCCGGCAGAACGTTGCCGATGCCGGCGATGTGGAACAGCGGCACACCGATGAATCCCACGTCGTTGGTGATGTCGGGGGCATTGGTGTAGATCGCCGTCATCGCCTGACCGGCCAGGTTGGCGTGGGTCAGGACCGCACCCTTGGGG
>VERS01000591.1 GCA_018882545.1 Mycobacterium sp. | reverse complement strand
GCACACCTTCGACGTCGAGGGCGTTGCGGACGCTCTGCAGTCCCGCGGCGTTGGCGCACTCCCACCCGGCCGCGGAGAGCCGGTCATGCTCACCCGGGACGATCACCAACCGCGCCGGGAAGTCGTCCATCCGCAGATACAGGGCACCCGCCACGTTGCCCCTGCCCTCCACCATGCCGAGCACCTTGCAGCCGTACTCCCGCCACGCCGGAACGTCGGTGGACTCGATGCGCAGATATCCCAGCGAACGGATTGCGGTCACCTTTGCCCTCCCAGGAAGTCGATGGTCAGCGCATTGAACTCGTCGAACTTCTCTAACTGCGCCCAGTGGCCGCACTGCCCGAAGACGTGGAGTTGAACCCGGGGGATCTGTTTGACCGCCACCAGGGCGCCATCGAGCGGATTGACCCGGTCCTCGCGGCCCCAGATCAGCAGTACCGGCTGGCGAAGCTTGTAGACATCGCGCCACATCATGCCCAGTTCGTAGTCCGGCCCGGCGAAGGACTTACCCATCGCCCGCGCGGCGGCCAGCGACTCGGGCTGGCTGGCGATGGCGAATCGCTCGTCGACCAGTTCGGGGGTGATCAGCTTTTGATCGAACACCATGATCCGCAGGAAGCGCTCCATGTTCTCCCGCGTCGGCTCAGCGGTGAACCGGCCCAGCAGCTTCACACCCTCGGTCGGGTCGGGCGCGAACAGATTGACACTCAGCCCGCCCGGCCCCATCAGCACCAGCCGGCCCGCCCGGTCGGGATTGTCCAGAGCCAAGCGAACCGCAGTACCACCACCAAGTGAATTCCCCACCAGCGCGGCACGATCGACGCCCAGATGGTCGAACAGCGCCAGAACCGCATTGGCGCTGAACCTGTTGTACTGCTCATGCTCGGTGGGTTTGTCGGAGTGCCCGTAGCCGGGCTGGTCGACTGCCAGAACGTGGAAGTGCCGCGCCAGCACGGAGATGTTGCGGCCGAAATTCGACCAGCTCGAGGCGCCCGGTCCGCCGCCGTGCAACAGCACCACGGTGTTCCCGTTGCCCTCGCCGGCCTCGTGGTAGTGCAGCCGCAAGTCCCGCTCGCCGGCTCGGACCTGCGCGTAGCGGGAGGTGGATTCGAAGGTGATGTCCTGCTGGGATCCGGCTTCGCGGATAAACGACGTCATGGGGTCCCGCGGCTCCCTAGACCATCGTGTCGCCGAGCGGAAGCCCGAACTCCTGATTGCCGTACATGACGTATGCGCGTTCGGCGTCGTTGGCGGCGTGCACGCGTCCGGCGTGGGCGTCGCGCCAGAATCGCTGCAACGCTTGGTCGTTGTTCAGCGCCGTCGCACCGGCCGCCTCGAACAGTCGATCGATGGAAGCGATCGCCCGGCCGGTGGCGCGGACCTGGTCACGACGGGCCCTGGCCCGCAACTCCATCGGGACCTCTTTACCCGCACAGATCAGTGCATATTCCTCGGCGAGGTTCCCGCTCAGCTGGCGCCATGCGGCGTCGATGTCGCTGGCCGCCTCGGCGATGCGCACCTTGGCGAACGGGTCGTCCTTGGCTTTCTCCCCGGCGAAGGCCGCGCGCACCCGCTTGCCCTGGTGTTCCACGTGAGCGTTGTAGGCGCCGTAGGCCATCCCGACGATCGGGGTTGTGATGGTGGTCGGATGCATGGTGCCCCAGGGCATCCGGTAAACCGGTGCGGTGTTGGTCTTCAGGCCGCCGGCGGAACCGTCGTTCATGGCGCCGTAGGACAGGAAGCGGTGGCGGGGTACGAACACGTCCTTGACGATCAGCGTGTTGCTGCCGGTGGCCTTCAGGCCGACCACATGCCAGTCGTCGCGGATCTCATAGTCGCCCAGCGGCATCAGGAAGCTGCCGAAGTCGACCGGACGACCGTCTTTGATCACCGGGCCGCCGACGAAAGTCCAGGCGGCGTGATCGCAGCCCGACGACCACAGCCAGGTGCCGTTGACCAGGTAACCTCCGTCGACCACCAAACCTGCACCCATCGGCGCATAGGACGAGGAGACGCGCACAGTCGGGTCATCGGCCCAGACGTCTTCCTGCGCCTGCTGGTCGAACTGGGCCAGATGCCAGTTGTGCACCCCGAGGATCCCGCCGGCCCATCCGGTCGATCCGCAGGCGCTGGCGATCCGGCGCACAGCTTCGAAGAACAGGGTGGGGTCGCACTGCAGCCCGCCCCACTGCTGCGGCTGGAGCATTTTGAAGAACCCGGCAGCGTCGAGATCGCTGATGTTCGCGTCGGGGAGCCGGCGCAGCAGCTCGGCCTCGGGAGCGCGCTCGCGTAGTCGGGGCAGCAGGTCGTCGATCGCGGCCAGAACGGTCTGCGCGTCACGCTGTTGAATGGACGTCACTGCATGCCTCCGGGGTGCTGTACTGGGACTCAGA
>VERS01000590.1 GCA_018882545.1 Mycobacterium sp. | reverse complement strand
GCTGTGGCATCAGCGCCAGCGGGCCGCCCAACTGCTCGACGTGGCCCGCAAATACCCCGACTTCCCGGTCATCCTGGAGACGGTCCGGGAGTGCCTGCAGGATGTCTACGACGTGCCGACCCTGGTCGCTGTACTGAACCGGGTCGCCCAGCGGCAGATCCGGCTGCTGGAGGTCGAGACGCCGACCCCCTCACCGTTTGCCGCGTCGCTGATGTTCGGCTACGTCGGGGCGTTCATGTACGAGGGCGACAGCCCGCTGGCCGAGCGGCGGGCGGCGGCCCTGTCACTGGACACCGCCCTGCTGGCCGAACTGCTTGGCCGGGTGGACATGCACGAACTGCTCGACGCCGAGGTGGTCACCGCCACCGAGCGGCAGTTGCAGCACCTGGCCGAGGACCGGCGGGCCCGCGACGCCGAGGGGGTGGCCGATCTGCTGCGGCTGCTCGGGCCGCTGACCGAAGCCGAGATCGCCGCGCGCTCAACGGTATCGGAGGTGGGTCCGTGGCTGGACGGCCTGGCGGCGGCCAAGCGGGCGCTGCGGGTGTCCTACGCCGGGCAGACCTGGTGGGTGGCCGTGGAGGACATCGGCCGGCTGCGTGACGCCGTCGGGGTGGCGGTGCCGGTCGGGGTGCCGGCGCAGTTCACCGACCCGGTGTCCGACCCGCTCGGTGAACTGCTGGGCCGCTACGCCCGCACCCGGGGGCCGTTCGGCACCGCGGCGGCCGCCGCCCGCTTCGGGCTGGGACTGCGGGTGGCCGACGACGCGCTGACCCGGATGGCCCAGGACGCCAAGTTGATCCGCGGTGACTTCAGCGACACCGCCGACGGTCGGCAGTGGTGTGACGCCGAGGTACTGCGGATCCTGCGACGCCGCTCGCTGGCCGCGCTGCGCGCCCAGGTGGAACCGGTCAGCACCGCGGCCTACGCCCGGTTCCTGCCGGCCTGGCAGCAGGTCGGGGCCGGCGGTGCCGGTGTGGACGGTCTGGCCGCGGTGATCGAGCAACTGGCCGGCGCCGCCGTCCCGGCGTCGGCGGTCGAACCGCTGATCTTCGCCCCGCGGGTGCGTGACTACCGCCCGGCGATGCTCGACGAACTGCTGGCTTCCGGGGAGGTGGTGTGGTCGGGCGGCGGGGCCATCTCGGGCAGCGACGGATGGGTGGCCTTCCACACCGCCGACACCGCCGCCCTGACGCTGCCCGAGCCGGCGGCTGTCGAACTCGGCGCGGCCCACCGGGCCGTTCTGGACCTGCTCGGCGAACCCGGCGAGGCCCGCGGCGCCTTCTTCTTTCGACAGTTCGCTGCCGACGGGCTGACCGAGGACGCCGTGAAAGCCGCACTGTGGGAACTGATCTGGGCGGGCTGGGTCACCGGCGACACCTTCGCCCCGGTGCGCGCACTGCTCACCGGCGGCCGGCGGCCGGGTACCCGCCGCCCGGCCGCGGCCGCGCACCGGCACCGCCGCGCCCCCCGGCTGAGCCGCTACTCGCTGGCCCACGCCCAGGCCCGCCCGACCGACCCGACGGTGGCCGGCCGCTGGTCGGCCCTACCGGCCCGGGAACCGGACACCACGCTGCGGGCACACTTCACCGCCGAACTGCTGATGAACCGCTACGGGGTGCTGACCCGCAACTGCGTCGGGGACGGGCTGCCCGGCGGGTTCGCGATGCTCTACAAGGTGCTGACCGCCTTCGAGGACGCCGGACGCTGCCAGCGCGGCTATTTCATCGAATCCCTGGGCGGGGCCCAGTTCGCCGCGGCCGCCACGGTGGACCGGCTGCGTGGCTACGCCGACACCGTCGACCGGCAGCGCCCCGATTACCACGCCCTGGTGCTGGCTGCCGCGGACCCGGCCAACCCGTACGGCGCCGCCCTGCCCTGGCCGCCCCGTCCCGTCGCCGACACCGGACATCGGCCGGGACGCAAGGCCGGTGCGCTGGTGGTGCTCGTCGACGGGGAGCTGGTGTGGTTCCTGGAGCGGGGCGGCCGGTCGCTGCTGAACTTCCACCACGATCCGGCTGCCCAGCAGGCCGCCGCCGGCGCGTTGGCCGACCTGGTGGGAGCCGGTCAGCTGCCCGGTCTGGTGGTCGACAAACTCGACGGGGTGCCGGCGCTGGAAGCCGGCCACACCGCCACCGCCGCGGCGCTGCTGGCCGCCGGGTTCGCGCGGACCCCGCGCGGGATGCGGATGCGCTGAGGCAGATGCCCGAAGGTGACACCGTCTTCCGGACCGCCGCGACGCTGCGCGAAGCACTCGTCGGTCGGACCCTGACCGGCTGCGATATCCGGGTGCCCCGCTACGCGGAGGTGGATCTGAGCGGCCACGTCGTCGACGAGGTGATCAGCCGCGGCAAGCATCTGTTCATCCGGATCGGCCCGGGCAGCATCCACTCGCAC
>VERS01000589.1 GCA_018882545.1 Mycobacterium sp. | reverse complement strand
TCACCGACGCGCAGCAGATCGGAGGGAATGACGGTGCTGATCCCCCGCCGCAACAGACCCGGGCTGTTCCGATGCCGGTAGTGCCACAGTTGCCGTGCGTAACGGGGGTCGGCGCCGCCGGCGTGGGAATAGACGATCGGCCGGGTCGCATCGCCGGTGCCGATCAGGATCACCGGCGAGCGCCAGTCCCCGGAGCCGACCCGGTGACCGGAAAAGGTGTCGCCGAACACCGACACCAGAGTCCCGTCTGCTGCGCGCACCGAGGCTCCCAGATCGGTGCCCATCACACCGAAACGGTCGGTCACCCCGGGACCGGTGAGGTCTTTCACCTTGCCGGTGAATCCGCCGGCCGGGCGCACCTGGGCCATCAGCGGATCACCAACGGCTTGCCGCGGTGCGGATAAGGCATCCGATCAGGCTAAGACCGGCAGGACGGCTAGGCACGCCGGTCCGGAGGCGGTGTCGCACTGCGCCAGCCGTCGATGCCCACCGCGATCATCCGCAGTTGCTTCACCGCTGTGCGTTTGATCTCCGCGACCGCGGCGGGATCCGAGGTGTCCTCGAGAGCCTCGGCAACGACGATCATCGCGTTGACGAACAGGCCCGCCAGGATGTTGAGGTCCTCGGTGCTCCACGAGTTCAGCTCCGGGAACCGGGCCAGGTCGGTGGCCAGCTCGGAAGTGATGAGCCGGATCTCGGTGCGGATGGCATAACGCAGCGCGCTCACGCCGCTGGACCGCTCGCGGCCGATGAATCGCCAGTGCTCGCGCTGCCGGGTGACGCTGGCGGTGAGAATGTCGACGCTGGACTCGATCACCCGGTTGAGGTCGAGATCGCCGGCCCGGGCGGTGCGCAACATATCGCGCAATGACCGGAACGACTCGTCGATGAGCACCAGGCCGAGGGCATCCATGGAGTCGAAATGGCGGTAGAAGGCCGCCGGTACGACTCCCGCCGCGCGGGTGACCTCCCGCAGGCTCAACGCGCTGAAGCTGCGCTCGTCGAGGAGTTTGAGTGCGGCGGCGATCAGGGCCCGCCGGGTCGCCTCCTTGCGCTCCTCGCGAGTCGGCGTATCCCCCGGTCGGGCCCGCCCCGACCTGGGTCTGTGACTTGGTGTACGACTATTCACCGATGTGAACCGTAACACAAGCTGCATCTGCAGGCTTGACGGGCGTCGGAACGCGCGCAACGGTGTACATATGTTCACTCACTTACTGACGCGGCCGGGACTCAACTCCCGACTGCTTGGACTACTGGCCGGTCCGCACGGCGTCGACCGCTACACCGAACTTGTCGACCCGTTGTGGACCAGCGAAGACCGCGCCACCGTGGTGCGTGTTCGGCGCACCGGGCGCAACCTCACGCTGTGGCTGAAGCCCAACCACCCCGTCTCGTTCATCGCCGGTCAGCACCTGGCCGTCACCGTCGAGATCGACGGCCGCCGCCACACCCGGTGCTACTCCCCGGCCAACGCCGAGGGGACACCGCTGCTCGAACTGACCGTCGCCCGGCATACCGACGGGGTGGTGTCGCAGTACCTGCACCGGACCGCCCGTACCGGCATGACGGTCGGGCTCTCCGCGCCCGCCGGCGATTTCGTCCTGCCGACTCGCCGGCCGGGGCGGCTATTGCTGGTCGCCGGCGGCAGCGGCATCACCCCGGTGATGTCGATGGTGCGCACGCTCGTTAAAGAGGGCCACGAGGGGAAGGTGGCTGTGCTGGAATACATTCGCACCCCGGCGGATAGCCGCTATCGCGCGGAACTGGCGATGCTGCCCGGCGTGCGGGTGCTGCACGCCTGCACCCGGGGGCCCGGCGGGGACTTGGACGGCCACGTCAGCACAAAGCACCTGTTGGCCGCGATGGCCGACCCGGATGCGGTGTATGTCTGTGGACCGCACTCGCTGGTCGACGAAGTGCGGCGCCTACACCCGACGGCGGTCTCGGAGAGCTTCGCGCCCCCGCCGATGGTGAGTCCGGACGAACCCGCCGGCGGCCGGATCACGTTCAGCAACAGCGGTATCGACACTCAGCACAATGGCCGAACGATACTCGAGCAGGCCGAAGAAGCCGGGCTCACACCCAAGACCGGATGCCGAATGGGCATCTGCCACAGCTGTACCCGCCGAAAGGTTAATGGCGTGGTGCGCAACCTGAGCACCGGAGCCATCTCCACCGACGCCGATGACGCCGTCCAGATCTGTGTCTCGGTTCCGGTCGGCGACGTCGTAATCGCCCTATAAACCAACACTCTCGAGAGGAAAAGACTCATGACCCACACCCCGACCCTGACCAGCGAGCAACTTGAGGCATTCGGCCGCGAACTGGACGTCATCAGGGAGCAGATGATTGCCGATCTCGGCCAGGCCGACGTGGACTACATCCGGCGGATCATCAAGGC
>VERS01000588.1 GCA_018882545.1 Mycobacterium sp. | reverse complement strand
TCCCCGTGGTCTGGGTGCAGCCCTTGCCGTTCCAGTACTCCACCGCGCCGTCGGAGAGCCCGACCACCAGGCCGGTGTGGGTCTGGTAGAGGTTCGGCGTCGTGACGGTGATGCTGGTGGTCGGTGAGAAGATCGCGTTATTGACCGTGTAGGTGTAGTGACCGGGGGTCGCCGCGCTGTCCGCAACGTATCCGGTGATGACGGTGTTGGCGGCGATGCCGACACCGGCGACCGCCTGACCGATCAGGGTTGCCGGGTTCACGGAGTTGGGCACATCTAGCGTCAGCTGGGTTGTTCCCGGGCCGCCGCCCACCACCGTCAAAGGACTGGTGCCAACCAGGCTGAAGGCGTTCACGGTGTAGAGCGCCGTGGCCCCGCTCGTCCCCGTGTAGCCGATGATCGCCGTGCCCTCCGCGACCGGGGTGTTCGGAGCGCCACCGGTCACCAGGAGCCCCACAAGGCTGCTCGGGTCGACACCGGAGGGCAGGTCGGATACCGGGATCTGCAGTTGGGTGCCGCCCTGGCCGGATGTCATCGCCCCGCTGTACAAGGCGTCCTGGGTCACGCTCAGGGTGTAGACCGCAAGACCCCCGAAGACGTCTTCACCCGCGCCAGTTATCATTGTGTTGCTTGCCGGTCCACCAACGACGTAGTCGCCGATGTTGATCGTTCCGCTTGTAACGCTATTCACCGTCAAACTATTTAAATCAGGGATCAAGCCAAACGGGCCCGGGACAGCCCCTGATACCCCGACGAAGGTGGCCGGCGTCGTGTTGGCGGCACTGATGCTGCCGGAAACCGCGTAGCTGGTGGTTGCGACGGAGCCGACGGTGCCGGCGAAGACTTGCGGCAGCGGGTTGCCCTCGTCGTCGGTGAGGATCTGCGTGTAGGTCGTCATGACGTTTACCGCGGCGTCCCAGCCGTTGTTGTGCAACTGCAGGGGTGTCGCTCCCCAGGTCGGCGTGGTACCAGCGGATCCGGCTGAGTTGATGGTGTAGAGGTAGATCCCGTTGTAGGCCTCGCCGGCATCCTGGGTGAGGTTGGTGGCGGTGACGAACGACCCGTTGCCGCCCCAGGGGGTCATGGCGGTCAGCTGCGCCCCGCCGCCGGCGTTGCCGGTGTTGCCGTAGACCGCTGATCCGTTACCTTGGTTGACGCTGGTGGTGCCCGGGCCCATCTGGCCGGGGTAGACCTGCACCGCCGAGGCGTCCTTGACGGTCGAGGGGTAATCACGGCCGCCGTCCGCGACGAAGGCGCTGGGCGAGCTCGTGGTCGCACCGAGGGTGCCGACCTTGGTCACCGTGGTGCACACCGAGCCGGTCTTGCAATCCTTCAGGCCGGGGGAGCTCAGGAAGGTCTGGTACGCCTTCTCGTAGTTCTGTCCGGTGAAGTCCGAGCGCTCGACCCTGCCGTTCTGCGCGGAAACCACGGGGCTGAGTTGCCCACTGAACTGGAAGCTGCCGTCGGTGTTCTTGGTGACCTTGGCGACGTCGACGAAGACGACGTTGTCGACACCGTTGTCGACGTACTTGAACATCAGTAGGGGTTTGACCCCGTTCTCAGCGGCCTTCTCGGTGAACCCCGCCCATTCCTGGGTCAGCATCTTTTCCGCCGACACGCTGCCGCGGCGGCCGCGGGCATCCATCCATTCGAACGACCGGGCGGCGCTGGCAGCCGAGAGGGTCACCGTCGCGGCGTAGCGCGGGGCGAACAAGCCCGTCTTCTTTACCGTCACCGTGGCCCCGGCATTGCGCATGTTCAGGTTGGTGTTCAAGGTGTCCTGGGCGGTGGCGCCCATCGCATGCTCGGAGACCGCCGAGCTACCCACCTCGACCGTGTAGTAGCGGGCGTTGAGCGCACCGAACGGCTGGAGAATGTTGCGCGTCCCTTCCGTCGGGCTGACCTTCACCACAAATCGGTCAGAACCGCTGTAGTCCGGCCCCGGGGTGTATTTGTAGGTCGTCTTCCCACGTCCGTCGGTCTGCGTCGTTGACTCCAACACCACGCCGCCCTGGCCGGGTTTCCCGACGACCTCGACCTTCCACCCGTCGCCCTCAGGGTCGAGCACGTCGATACGGCCCTTGACCACTTCCTCAGAGTTCACCGTCTGCACCGCGCTGATGTGCGCGGACTGGTTGAACAGCGTCTTGCGCACCATCAGCAGGCCGCCTTGCAGCCAGGTGGTCGTCGCGGTCACCGGCAGGCTCGAGACCCAGTTGATCAGCGTGTTGAAAACGGTGCGCACCGTCGCCTGGGTGCGGGCGTCCATCTTCTGGATCCCCGGGGGCACCGCCGTGAAACCGTCGGGCGGTGGCAGCTGCAGCGACAACGCCAGCGGACCGGCCCCCGCCGACACCGCCGGCGGTGCGGCCGGCACCGCGGCCGTGTTCGGGGCGTTGAGCG
>VERS01000587.1 GCA_018882545.1 Mycobacterium sp. | reverse complement strand
CACCCATGCCGGGGGATCTGCTGCCGCCGGGCTTCTTCCCGCCGCCGCCGCCGCCCCTGGCCCCTGCGGTCCCGGCGGCACCGGCGGCACCGGCAGCGGCCCCGGCGGCCGCACCCGTCCCCGTCGTCCCGAAGAACCCGGCCGGCGGTCCGGCGTCGGTGCCCTTGTCGAGCACCAACACCAGCACCGTGCGGGGCCAGAACAACTCGCCCTACACCGGTGACCCGGTGTTCGCACCGCCGCGCTTCAACCCTGTCAACGGCGCACTGGTCGGGGTGGCCAAGCCGATCATCATCGACTTCCAACGCCCGATCGCCGATCGGTCGATGGCTGAGCAGGCCATCCACATCTCGTCCAACCCGCCGGTCCCCGGCACGTTCTACTGGACCACCGATACCCAGGTGCGCTGGCGGCCCTATGACTTCTGGCCGGCCGGCACCCTGGTCAACATCGACGCCAGCGGGGCAAAGTCCAGCTTCCGGGTCGGGGATTCGCTGATCGCCACGGTCGATGACGCGACCCATGAGATGACGGTCACCCGCAACGGTGAGGTGGAGAAGGTCATGCCGGTCTCGATGGGCCTGGACGGCAGGTACGACACCAAGAACGGCACCTACTACGTGCTGGAGAAGTTCCCCGAGTTGATGATGGACTCCTCGACCTACGGGGTGCCGGTGAACTCTCCGGACGGCTACAAGATCAAGGTGCAGTGGGCGGTCCGGATCGACAACAGCGGCGGATTCGTGCACAGCGCACCGTGGTCGGTCGCCGACCAGGGCGTCCGTAACGTCAGCCACGGCTGCATCAACCTCTCACCGGCCAACGCCAAGTGGTTCTACGACAACTTCGGTAGCGGCGACCCGATCGTGGTGAAGAATTCCGTCGGTCTCTACACCAAGCCCGACGGCGCAGACGACTGGCAGTGGACCCTGTACTGATCGGTCTCTGACCGCCGGGTTGCCCGCGTACCGGCTCTTGGTGTGCACAGGAGTGTGAGTTGGGACCGGCTAATGCCAGATGCGGACCCGTTGCTGCGGATCCAGATACAGCGCGTCGTCCGCGGTGACGTCGAACGCCTCGTAGAAAGCGTCGATGTTGCGGATGACGCCGTTGCAGCGAAACTCCGGCGGGGAGTGCGGGTCGACGGCCAGGCGGCGCACCGCCTCGGCGGGCCGGGACTTGGTGCGCCACACCTGGGCCCAGCCGAACAGCACCCGTTGCACCCCGGTCAACCCGTCGATCACCGGGGCGGGCCGATCGCCCAGCGATAGCTGGTAGGCGAGCAAGGCGATCGACAGGCCACCGAGGTCGCCGATGTTCTCCCCGACGGTGAACGCGCCCTGCACATGCGGCGGGTCCGGACGGTCCAGAAGGTCGCGCGGGACGAAGGTGTCGTACTGCTCGATCAGCTTGCCGGTGCGGACACCGAACTCCCGGCGGTCGGCATCGGTCCACCAGTCCACCAGGTGTCCATCACCGTCGTACTTGGAGCCCTGATCGTCGAAACCGTGGCCGATCTCATGCCCGATCACCGCACCGATCCCGCCGTAGTTGGCCGCGTCGTCGGCGTCAGCGTCGAAGAACGGGGGCTGCAGGATCGCCGCAGGGAAGACGATCTCGTTCATGCCCGGGTTGTAATAGGCGTTGACGGTCTGCGGTGTCATGAACCACTCGTCCCGGTCGACCGGTCCACCGAGCTTGGCCAGCGCCCGGTCGGACTGGACCTGTGCACCCCGAATGACGTTGCCGTACAGGTCGTCCCGGTCGATCACCAGCGTCGAATAGTCACGCCACGTGGCCGGGTAGCCGATCTTGGGGGTGAACTTGTCCAGCTTCTCCAGGGCGCGCTGCCGGGTGGCCGGGGTCATCCACTCCAGATCGCTGATACTGACGCGGTAGGCCTCCCGCAGATTGGCCACCAGGACGTCCATCCGGGCCTTGGCCTGCGCCGGGAAGTGCCGCTCGACGTAGAGTCGGCCGACCGCGTCGCCCATCAGGCTCTCCACCAGCGACACCCCCCGCTTCCACCGCTCCCGGATCTGCTCGGCCCCGGTCAGGGTGCGGCCGTAGAAGTGGAAGTCCTCCTCGACCAGGTCGGTGGTCAGCACCGAGGCCCGGGCGTGAATCACCCGCCAGCGCGCCCAGTCCCGCCAGTCGGTGATGTCCAGACTCGACCACCGGTGGGCGAAGGCGGTCAGGTAATCCGGTTGCCGGACGACGACGTCCCCGACCGCCTCCGGGACGGCTCCCAGAGCGGCAACCCAGCCGGACCAGTCGAAGCCTGGCGCCCAGTCGGGCAGTTCGGCGAAAAATCGGAGGTTGTAGCTCAACTCGGCATCCCGTCGGCGCACCACATCCCAGTGCGCCGCAGCCAGTTCGGTCTCCAGCGCGACGATCCGCCCGGCCCGCTGCGCATAC
>VERS01000022.1 GCA_018882545.1 Mycobacterium sp. | reverse complement strand
CACCGGAACCTGCACCTGTCGCTGTAATGCCTGCGCGAGCAACGCCCACTGCCGCAACATGGGCAGCGGCTGCCGCGTCAAGCTCTGACCGACACCCCCGACTGACTCCGGCGCGGCAGCGCCGGAGTCAGTCGTGTTTGGTCCGTCGTCTTGACGGAGAGCCCGCGCCGGGACTGTGAAAGGGTCACCGTATCGACAGCGCGATCCCGTCGAGGATGTCGTGTTCGCTGACCACCAGCTCACTGATCCGGCAACGCTGAGCGAACGCGGCCGCCAACTCCTCGACGACGATCGCCCCGCCACCGATGACATCGACCCTTCCCTCATGCATCGGGCCCAGCGCGGCGCGCTGTTCGCGGGTCATTCCGATGAGCTGATCGCACACCGCCAGCAGATCTCCGAAGCCGACTCGGGACAGGTGGATGGCCTCCGAGTCGTAGGTGGGCAGCCCGTGCGCCAGCGCGGCGATCGTGGTGAACGTACCGGCCACCCCAACCCAGGTTCGGGCGTTGTGCACCGGCACCACCGCCAGTGCTTCGGCAAGGCGCTCGCGCACCACTTCCCGGGCGGCGGCCACCTCCCCGGCGGTCGGCGGATCGCTGTGCAGGCATCGTTCGGTCATCCGCACGCATCCGATATCGGCCGAGAAGCTGGCCTGCACACCCATTTCCCCGTTACCCCCGGGACCTCCGGGGCGCCCGTCCGGGACGACCCCGCCCAGAACGACCTCGGTCGAGCCACCACCGAGGTCGACGACGACGCACGGTGCGTCGGCCGCATCCAGTTCGGCCACCGCACCGTTGAACGACAGTTCGGCTTCCTCGGCGCCGCTGATGACCTCGGCCACCGCCCCTGGGACCGCAGCACCGAGTACGGCCGCCGTCATCGCGAAGAATTCCGCCCGGTTGGCCGCGTCCCGGGTGGCCGAGGTCGCCACCATCCGGAGTTTGGCGACCCGAAAACCGGCGATCAACGCGGCGTAATCGATCAGGGCCGCGCGGGTGCGGTCCAGCGCCTCAGGGGCGAACCGACCGGTGGCGTCCACTCCCTCGCCGAGGCGCACGATGCGCATCTCCCGGTGCAGTTCGGTGAGCCTGGGCCCACCGGGCCGGTCCTCCCGTTCGGCGATCAGCAATCGGATCGAGTTGGTGCCGCAGTCGATCGCGGCGACACGGACCGGGGTCATGCCCACTCCTCCCGTCTAAGGACTCCTGCCATCGCCGGATCTCCGGCGAGTAGGGCCAGCGCCTGGTCTCCGAGCGGATTGACCCCGCGCCCCTTGGCCAGTGCGTGCGCCATCAGCACATGCAGGCATTTGACCCGGTCGGGCATCCCGCCCCCGGAGAAGGTGGTGCCCAGCGGTTCGACCGCGTCGCGTTCGGCCAGATACGACTCGTGCGCGCGCCGATAGGAGGCCGCCAGGTCGGCGTCATCCGCCAGTCTGGCCGTCATCTCCCGCATGACTCCCTCGGACTCCAGTCGGCTCGCCGCGGCGGTCAGGATCGGATGGGTCAGGTAGTACAGCGTCGGGAACGGTGTGCCGTCAGGCAGCCGGGGTGCGGTCTTCACCACCCCCGGATCTCCGTTGGGACAGCGGTAGGCGACTTCCAGGACGCCGCGCGGCTCCCGGCCGAGTTGGCGCGCCACGGCCGCCAGATCGGCGGGATCAACCACCGGGCGGCGGGGCGGGCGGCGGGGCGGGCGGCGGAGGCGGGACCGGTGGTGGCACCGCACGTGGCGGCAGCCCGGGCGGTTCCGACCTCGCCGGGGCCGGCGGGCCGTGCGGGGTGTCGGCAATGGGGTGCCACAACGACGTATACCAGGGATCGGAACTGCGCCCCGTCGGGGCGGCAGTGGGGCCGGCGTCCTCTTCGGTCACCGAACCGGGCGGCAGCTGAACCTGATAGGGAATATCACCCGGCTTGACGAAACCCAGCCGCTCCCGTGCCTGCGCGGCGATGAACACCGGGTCGGCGAGTTTGGCTTTTTGACCTTCCAAAGCGGCGATCTGCTTGCGCAATGCGGCCTGGCTGGCCGCCAGTTGATTCATCTCGGTGCGCTGGGCGAAAAAGGTGCGCACCGGTCCGGCGATGGTCAACGTCAACACACACACCACCGCGGCCAGAATCGCGGCCCGGCGGGCGGTGAAACCGAGACGTTGTTCGCTTTGTTGCTGCACCGAGGCGGTGATCACCTGACGGATCGGCGCGGTAATGCTGCGGCCGACCGACTCGGCCCGGTCCCGCAGCCCGGTTGGGCGGGTATCTCCCGGGGTTATCCGAGACGGACGCGACGAACCCCGCCCGGGCACCCCGGGCCGGGAGGCCGGTGCACGCCGCTTGGGATCGGCCCGTTTACCGTCTGGCACGTTCGCATTCTGCCAACAGGTTGGCTAATCCGTTCCGCCGAAACGCGGGAAGGCCAGATCGCCGGCGTATCGGGCCGCATCCCCGAGTGCCTCTTCGATGCGCATCAACTGGTTGTACTTGGCGACCCGCTCGCTGCGGGCCGGCGCGCCGGTCTTGATCTGTCCGCTACCGACGGCGACGGCCAGATCGGAGATTGTGGTGTCCTCGGTCTCGCCGCTGCGGTGGCTCATCATGGTGCGGTAGCCGCTGTTGTGCGCCAGCGCCACCGCATCCAGTGTCTCGGTGAGAGTTCCGATCTGGTTGACCTTGACCAGCAGCGCGTTGGCGGCACCGCGCTCGATACCCTCTTCGAGCCGCTCAGGGTTGGTGACGAACAGGTCATCGCCGACGATTTGGACCCGGTCGCCGATGGCGGTGGTGAGGTCCACCCAGCCCTGCCAGTCGTCCTCATCGAGTGGGTCCTCGATCGACACCAGCGGGTAGGCGTCGAGCAGACCGCGGTAGAACTCGCACATCTGCGCCGCGTCGCAGGTCTGCTTCTCGAAGCTGTATCCCGTTCCAGTCGTGTAAAATTCGGTGGCTGCGACGTCCAAGGCCAGTGCCACCTCGGCGCCCGGCTTGAAACCGGCCGACTCGATGGCCGAGCAGATCAGATCCAGGGCGGCCTTGGTGCCGGCCACATCCGGCGCGAATCCGCCCTCGTCCCCCAGACCGGTGGCCAGACCTTGCTTCTTGAGAACCGCCTTCAGCGCGTGGTACACCTCCGCACCCCAGCGGACCCCCTCTTTGAAGTTCGGCGCGCCGATCGGGGCGACCATGAACTCCTGGACGTCGACGCCGGTGTCGGCGTGCGCGCCGCCGTTGAGGATGTTCATCATCGGAACCGGCAGGATGTGGGCGTTGGGCCCGCCGAGGTAGCGGAACAGCGGTAGTCCGGCGGACTCGGCGGCCGCCTTGGCCACCGCCAGGGACACCCCGAGGATCGCGTTGGCGCCCAGCCGGCCCTTGCCGGGGGTTCCGTCGAGATCGACCAGGGCCTGGTCGACCAGCCGCTGGTCATCGGCGGACAGGCCGATCACGGCCGGGGCGATTTCGTCGAGCACACCCTCGACCGCCTTCTGCACGCCTTTGCCGCCGTAGCGGGATCCGCCGTCGCGGAGCTCCACGGCTTCGTGTTCCCCGGTGGAGGCACCGGACGGGACGGCGGCGCGGGCCATGGTGCCGTCGATGAGGGCCACTTCAACCTCGACGGTCGGATTGCCGCGCGAGTCGAGGATTTCGCGTGCGGCGACCTGCTCGATGATGGGCACGGGGGTTCTCCTTGCTGGTGGTGGGGTGCCGGAGGGGTACTGGTGGGTTCTGGAAAGCCGGGTAACGCTCTGCCGGTCAGCGTAGAGGGTTTGGACCCGCGCCGGGCGACGTTAGCGGGGATGACCGGCAGCGTAGGCCGCGGCCCAGTCCCGCACCGCGCTCACATAGGCGCCGGAGTGGTTGTAGGCGCGCAACGCATTCGTCCAGCCACGGGGGGTGGACATGTCCTTCCCGCGGTAGCACAGGTACCCGGCCGCCGCCAGGGCGGCGTCATCGAAGTTGTCCGGGCTGGTCAGACCGTCGCCGTTGCCGTCGACGGCGTAAAGCCGCCAGGTGTCGGGGATGAACTGCATCGGTCCCATCGCCCGCGCGTACACCGGATCGCCGTCCAACTCGGCCTCGGAGTCGATGATCTCGAGGTTCCCGTTGGTCCCGTCCAACCGCACCCCACGGATGGGCGGACTGACGTCACCGTTGGCGGCGATAGACGCACCGCGGTAGGTCCCGTGGTGGCTTTCCACCATTCCGATACCAGCCAGCGTCGTCCACCCCAGATGGCAGTCCGGGTTCTCCACCTGCGCCACTCGCGCGGCGTAACCGTAGGCCTCCAGGGCCTCGACCGGGATTCCCAGAGCGGGCGCCCGCTGCGCGGCCCAGGAGCGCAATTGCGCGGCCGGCCGGCCCGGGGCGCGGGTGTCGATTGCCGGCACCGGATCACACGCCGGTGGCGGGACGCCGTCGGGGATCGGCGGGCCACCCGGCCAGGCACAGCCGGCGGAACCCAGCACCACCGTCGCCGCAAGAACAAGGGCGGCCCGCATACGGCGCGACCCGAGCCCAGCAGACGACACGACACTCCTAGTCTCCCGCGTTTGACCTCTTTATCGTCCCACGGTCGGCGCGGCGTTAGCCGCCACCGGTAACCGTATGATCAGCGGCGGCTGACGCGCTGGATGAGGAGTCGGATGAGACACCGCAATGACGCCGGGCAGCACAGTCAGCAGTGGTCCCGGGCGGCGCTGGTCTGGAATCAGCTCGGCTCGCCGCTGCGCCCGGTGGAGGCTGACCTGCTGCCGGTGCGGGGCGGGCTGGCGAGTTGGTGCGCCGATCATCCGGGCAGAAGACCCCACGGCCTGATCTTGGGCGTGACGCCCGAACTCTATGGGCTGCCGTGGCCGGACCGCCGGCAGCTCCGGGCGGCTGAACGGACGCCGGAGATGATCGCCCACGTCTGGCCGGGCAACGCCGACCAGGTGCTCAACACCGACTGGGAGCATCTGTCAGTGGAACCGGCCAGCGTGGACATCGCACTGTGCGACGGTGGTCTGCACCTCCTGGACCACCCCTCTGGGCAACGACGGCTGTTCGGGATCCTCTCCGATGCCATGGCAGCCGGCGGCCTGCTGATCCTGCGTCTGTTCGTCCCGCCGGCCCGGCCCGAGACGGCCGACGATGTGCTGGCCGCGCTGTTCGCCGGCGACATCGGTGATATGAACCGTCTCAAGATGCGCCTGGGCATGGCACTGCAGGATGCCCCCGAGACGGGCGTGGCTGTGCACACCGTCTGGCAGACCCTGCATGACGCGGCCGGGGACTGGCCACAGCTCGCCCGCCAACTGGGCTGGGATCTCGAGCATGTGAGGGCCATTGACGCCTACCGTGACTCCACGGCCCGCAAGCACTACATCGACGAGCCGACGATGTTGAGCCTCGCCGATGAGGCGACCGGCGGTGCCTTCGAACCGGTGGGCAGATACGAGCCCGGTTACCTGATGGGCGAGCAGTGCCCGACCGTGCTGCTCCGGAGGACTGGGCCGTGACCGATCTTGCCGGCATCATCGCCGACGTTCGGCGTGGGATGATCCCGGCGCACATCTACAACGACCGCGAGATCTTCGCCCTCGAGCGGGAACGCCTGTTCGGCCGGGCATGGATTTTCCTGGCCCACGAATCGGAGATCCCCGAACCGGGCGACTACGTCGTGCGCCGGGTCATCGCCGACTCGTTCATCGTCACCCGCGACGCCGAGGGTCGGGTCCATGCGCACCTGAACATGTGCCTGCATCGCGGTATGCAGCTCTGCCGGGCCGAACTGGGCAACACGGCGCTGTTCCGCTGCACCTATCACGGCTGGACGTATCGCAGCGACGGAACGATAGCCGGCCTACCCTTCCACCACGAGGCCTACGGCGGGGAGGCGGGATTCCGCCGCCGCGGGCAGCGCCTGCTGGCCGCCCCCAAGATCGGGACGCACAACGGGATGATCTTCATCAACCTCGACGCCGATGCCGTCCCCCTGCTGGACTATCTCGGCGAGTTCGCCTTCTATCTGGACTATTACACCCGGCAGAGCGGCGCGGGGATGCAGGTGCGGGGACCCCAGCGGTGGCGGATCAAGGCCAACTGGAAGATCGGCGCGGAGAATTTCGCCGGCGACATGTACCACACGCCACAGACCCACGTCTCGGTCGTCGAGACGGGTCTGTTCCGCGAGCCCACTGCCAACAAACGCAAGGAGGGCGTCACCTACTGGGCCGGCAACGGTGGGGGCACGACCTACAAACTGCCCGAGGGCACCCTCGAGGACCGGCTGCGCTACGTCGGCTACCCCGATCCGATGATTGCGCGGATGACCCGGTTGTGGTGCGACGAACAACTCGGACTGATCGCGCGCGACGGCTTCATGGTCAGCGCGGCATCGCTCTATCCCAACCTGTCCCTCGTGCACAACTGGCCGAAGATCGCCGGCTCTGAGTTCGAATCCGAACACCACGTGGTGCCGTTCATCACGATCCGACAGTGGCAACCGCTGAGCGAGAACGAGACCGAGGTGCTGTCCTGGTTCGTGGTCGACTCTGAGGCGTCCGAGGAGTTCAAGGCGCTCTCCTACAAGGCCTACCTGATGTGCTTCGGCAGCAGCGGAATGTTCGAACAGGACGACGTCGAGAACTGGGTGTCGCTGACCGCCGCCGCCGGCGGCACCATGGCACGCCGGCTGCTGCTCAACGGCCGGATGGGTCTGCTGCAGGACGGAACCGAGGTGGCCGCGCCGATGACACCGGCCGAATTCGGTGGTCCGGGTGTCGCCCGGAGGGGCTTCAGCGAGTTCAACCAGCGCGAAATGTTGTACCGCTGGGCTGACGATCTGGAACGCCCGGCACCGAAACCACCCACCACCGCGGCGGGAATGACGCCGCAGTGAGAACCGGGGAGTCACTGGCGTTCGACGACGAGCGGCATCTGCGGGCACATCGCTGGCTGGTCGACGAGGCTTATCTGCTTGATGCGCAGGACTATTCGCAATGGCTTGACCTGTTGACCGACGATGTTCACTACCTGATGCCGGTGCGGGTCACCACCGTCGCCGGATCCGGCCCCGGCACCTCGGCCGGAATGGCACATTTCGACGAGGACAAGTACTCACTGTCACGCCGGGCGGCCCGCCTGCGCACGGGCCACGCCTGGGCAGAAGATCCACCGTCGCGCCTGCGACACCATCTGTCCAACGTCCGCACGTTCGCCACCGCCGACCCCGACCACCTGGTGGTCGAATCGGCCACCCTGTTGTTCCGCAGTCGCGGCGACACCGGGGAGGACGTGTTGATGTCGGCGGGGCGCGAGGATGTGCTGCGCCGCGAAGAGGGCCGCTGGCGACTCGCGCGCCGGCTTGTCCTGGTCGACGAGGCCGTCCTGAGGATGCAGAACCTGGCGGTGTTCCTATGAGCCTGCTGGCGGGCAGGCGCGCCCTGGTGGTCGGTGGCGGGTCGGGTATCGGCCGGGCGGTGGTCGAGGCCTTCCTCGCCGAAGGCGCCGCCGTCACGGTCCTGGAACGCGATCCGGGCAAGTGTGCGGCGTTGACCGCCGACGGAGTCAGCGTCACCGAGGGCGACGCGACACGGCTCGCCGACAACCTCGAGGCGGTCGCCGCCGCGGTCGGCGATTCCGGCGCGCTGGACATTCTGGTCAACTGCGTCGGCGTTTTCGACTTCTACCGCGGCATCGACGAACTCGACGGCGACGCCATCGACGCCGCCTTCGACGAGGTGTTCCGAATCAACGTCAAGAGCCACCTGCTTTCGGTCAAGGCCGCCGTCCCGGCGCTGCGACGCTCGGCCAACGGTGTGATCCTGCTGACCGAGTCGACATCGGCCTATGACCCGGGCCGCGGCGGGGTGCTCTACGTCGCATCGAAGTTCGCCGTCCGAGGTTTGGTGACCGCCCTGGCCCACGACCTCGCCCCATCGGTCCGGGTCAACGGGGTCGCACCGGGCGGAACCCTGGAGACGGACTTGCGCGGGGTCGCCAGCCTGGGGACCGCCGATCGCCGGATCGCCGACACCCCGGGGCGCGCCGAGGAACTGGCCGCCCGGGTTCCGCTCGGGGTCGCCCTGACTCCGGCCGATCACGCGGGCAGCTATGTCTTCCTGGCCTCCGACCGGGCCCGCGGGGTCACCGGGGACGTCATCCACTCCGACGGCGGTGTCGGCATCGCGGGACGGCGACCGTGATGTCGGATCCCAACGACGCCAAACAGGACTGGTATCTCTCCCCCGCCCGGGATTTCCCGGACGGGCCCCACCGGACAAGACTGCGCTATCTGCTCTGCTCATCCCCGCGGGTGGGTTCCACCCTGGTCGGTCAGATGCTGCGGGACACCGGCCAGGCCGGCGATCCGCTGGAGTATCTCAACCCGCGCAAGTTCCGGGCGCTGTTGCGACGCAACCCCGCAATCGACAGTTTCCAGGCCGCACTGGACTTTGTCGAACGCCACCGCACCAGTGCAAACGGGGTATTCGGCCTGCAGTTGCACTGGCGTCACTTCAATGAGTTCTTCGCCGGCAACCGCACCCGGATGGATGAGTTCTTTCATCGGTTCGACAAACTCGTCTTCCTGCGCCGCCGGGACCATGTCGCGCAGGGGATCTCGCTGTATCGCGCTGCCCGAACGCTGCTGTGGAGCAGTATCGACGAGGACATCAGGCAGGCCCGGTCCCATGACTACGAGGAGTTCGACCCTGCTGCGATCACCGCCTACGTGGGGCGGGTGATGGCCCAGGACCAGGGCTGGTCGGACTACCTCCAGGCCAGCGGGCGGCCGTATCTGACGCTGTACTACGAGGACCTGGTGGCGAACTGGGATGCCGAGGGCCGACGGCTGCTGTGGTTTCTGATCAAGCGGGACTTGGCTATCCCACCGATGGCACTGCGCAGGCAGCGACCCGAGCAGGACGAACTGGACCGGCGATTCCGTCAGCACTGGGGTCTGAGCGGCCACTAGGTCGGCAGCGCGCGACGATAGTCCTCGATCTGCTCGACCAGCTTGTAGTAATTGCCCAGTACAACGACCAGGTCCCCGGGCCGGGCGACAGCGAAGCAGTTCGCCAGAAGTTCGTCGGGATCGGGCACGCACACCACGGATTCCGCCGCGACGGTTTGTTCCAGCAGCCGTTGCCGGGACATGGCGAGCATGGTCCCCACCGGGTCGGCTCCGGCGTAGTCGGGGCACTTCACCACGTACCTGACCACGCAGGACAGGAAGAACTCGTCAAAGGTCCGGGCCAGCAGGGGGGCGACTTCGGCGAACTGCGCAGCACTGTGGTTTCCGAGCGACCGGGCGCACAGAATCCTCCGGCCGGCTGCGGGGAACTTCGCGACGAACGAACACAACTCCTGCACGCCGTCGGGGTTGTGCGCGTAATCGAGCAGCAACGTGAACGGCAGATCGTCGATGAAGTTGAACCGGCCCGGATTGGTCTCGGGCGATGCGTCGAATGAACTCAGCGCCTCTCGGATCGTCGCGACGCCGATTCCCTGCGCCCAGGCCAGCGCCGCGGCGAACATCGCGTTGCTCTCGTTGACCCGCATCAGCCCGTTCATGGTCGCCGGAATATCCCGCATCGGCAGCACCGGGGTCTCATCGCCCCCCGCGCACAGCACCATCCACCGTTCCCCGTCGCGTTCGGCGGAAAACACCGCCTCACCCCCCTGTCGCCGGTGGTCGGCCACCGATGCGGGGTGCTCGGTCACCAGAATGTGCCGATCGGTGCCGGCGCGGGACCGCATCGCCATGCACAGTGGGTCGTCGGCGTTGACGACGATGGCCGCGGTGGCGCGTTCGATTACCTCGGCTTTGAGTTCGGCCATCTGTTCGAGGGTCTCGATACCGTCGGCCCCGATATGGTCGTCGCGCACGTTGAGCAGCGCCGCCACGTCATAGCGGTCGCAGTGGTGCCCGAAGTAGATCATGCCCTTCCGTGGCATCTCGAGCACCGCCGCTTCCACCGCCGGATCGTTGAGGATGATCCGCGCGCCGGGTTGGCCGGACAGGTTGTCGGTGCTGACGATCTGATCGCCGATCCGGACCCGAGCGGTGGTGCAGACACCGGTGATCCGACCGGCCACCGTCCAGATCCGGTAGAGCATCTCCGCCGTGGTGGTCTTGCCATTGGTGCCCGTGATGGCCGCCGTGGGAATCCGGGCGGGACGGCCGCCGAAGAGCATCTCGAGTATCTCACCGTTGATGTCCCGGTCCGGATCAGCCAGCCAGTGTGGACGAAATCCAGGCTGCGCGTTCACTTCACAGATCACGCCGCCGACCTCACGCCAGGACCGGCTGATATCCGGGCAGAGAAAATCAACCCCGGCGATGTCGAGTCCGATGATGCGAGCGGCCCGGGTGGCCAGCGCGGCATTGTCGGGATGGGTGATTCCGGTGACGTCTTCGGCGGTGCCGCCGGAACTGATGTTGGCGACACGACTCAACCAGACGGCTTGTCCCGCCGGCGGGACCGCATCCGGCGTGAGGCCCTGTTCGAACAGGCAGTCACCCAGATCGTCGTCGATCACCAGGGTCTTCAGCAGGCTGTAGCGCTGGCTCCCGCGCCGGGGGTCGTCGTTGAGCTGACCGATCAGCTGACCAACGGTCCGGACACCGTCGCCGACGACCCCGGCCGCTCGTCGCCGTGCCACCT
>VERS01000586.1 GCA_018882545.1 Mycobacterium sp. | reverse complement strand
CTGCTTCGCTCCGCCGTTGATGCTGACCTTCACGAAGGCGTCCGGGGCGCCCGGCAGCGACACTCTCGTGGGGTACAGGTTGGGCCCGAGGATCATGTAGCCACCCAGGCCGAAGGGGTAGGCGTTCTGGTGGATCAGCACCCCGTTGCTGAGTTCGCCGGGCATCGCGGCGGTCGGGATCGGGGCCGGGCCGGGGCCGGCGGTGTTGGCGCCGAGACCCAGGATGCCGTCGGCACCCCAGGAGAAGAACTGCTTGAAGTTCGCGACGCTGTTCGCGTAGGTCGGATCACCGGGGATGTCGGTGACGATGTTGACCGGGGCGACGCCCACCGCCCCGTCGCCGAGGTCGACCGTGGTGTTGTAAGTCTCGTAGTGGTAGCACAGCCCGCCGCTGAAGCAGCTGTTGCCCTCACCGACCTTGGCGCCCAGGGCGCCGGTCCCGACCTTGTCGCGGGTGGTGACCAGTCCGGAGGCCCCGGTGTCGACCAGCAGGGCCGCCTTGGCGCCGCCGTTGATCTTGGTGTCGACCAGCGGCTGGGTGCCGAGTTTGATCCGCACCGGGACCTTGGCGTAGATCTTGCCGTTCTGGCGCGCCGCGGCCACCGTCGCCTCCGCCTGGGTGACGTCGGCGCCGAACCAGCCCAGCGTCGGGATGAGCAGTGCCGCAGTGCTCAGCGAGACCTGCGACAGGGACGGCCACAGCAGCTGGTTTTGCAGGTTGGCCCGGGCGAGGCCGTGGAGCAGCGGGTTGCCCACCGTGTTGGCCACGAAGTTCTGCGCGTTGGTGATGCTGGAACCCCAGATGGAGAGCATGAGTTGGGCGGTGGCCAGCGCGGCCTGCGGGCCGAAGGCGCCGAAGCCGGCCAGGATGTTGCCCGCGCCCCAGGTCGCCTCGGTGATCAGCGCCTGGGACTGCTCGATCTGCTGCAGTGCCAGTTTGACCTTCTCGCCCGGGACGATCTTGGTACCCGGGTTGACCCCGCCGGGCAGCCAGGTGTCCATGTTGGGGGCGGGGTCGTCCGCGGCGACCGCCGCTGCGGGGGCCGCAGTGGCGGCGGGGGTTCCCGTCGCCTCGGTGTCGACCGGGTCCGGCAGCGCCGGTAGGGCCACCTCCGCGGCGCCGAGACTTGGCCGGGCGTTGACCCGCTTGGGCGTGCTCACCGGCGCGGCGGCAGTGGGCGGGGTGTTGTCGGTGACCGCCGGCACCTGCTCGGATTGCCCGGCGGCGGCATCGGTGGCTTCCGCGGTTCGAACCGCGGCCGCCGGGGCAGGGTCCGGTTGTCCGGCGGCGGAAGTGCCCGCCGGTTCGGGGTCGGCCACAGCCGAACGGGTCTGCCCACGCCGGGTCGGGCCGGTCGGGATGCCGTCGTCCCCGGCGGCGGTGCCGACTCGTGCGCCGCGTGGCGTCCTGGTCGTGGCAGTTTCCCGCTTGGTGGGTGAGGTAGCGCTACCGGCGTCGCGGGCCGTGCTCCCCGTCGACTGGGTCGCCGGAGATGTGGCGGCGTCGGCTCCGGTATCGGCGAAAGCGACGGCGGTACCGCCGACGAGGGCAGCACCCATGCCCAAGGTCACCGCGCCGGCACCGAGCCAGGCATACGGCTGAACACGGCGGCGGGGGGCTTTACGGGCAACTCGAGACATGGGAGAACCTCTTGGTGGTTGAGAGCGGCAGCACCTTAACTTTTGCTGAGATGTCTACCACACTTTTCTGAGACGCAGTGCGCTTCCGGTTCCCGCTCCGCCCACTGGGCCGCTAGGTCCCGTCGCGCAGCGGGCGACCCGCCGGGTCACGCACCCGGTCGGTGAGGATGAGCACCGCATCGATGATGCCCCAGATGACCGCCCCGACACCACAGGTGACCAGTCCGACCAGCAGCTGCGCGACGCCCAGGCCGGTGTTGCCGAGGTAGATGCGGCCTATTCCGACGATCCCGACCAGGCCGATCAGTTGCAGCAGGCCGGCGACGACCTTGGACTTCTCGGACAGCGGCTCGCCGGTCACCGGATGCCGGCCGTACGGTGCCGCGGGATCGAAGTAGGGGCCGGGATTCGGGTAGGCACCCGGCGGGGGGTAGGCACCCGGCGGCGGGGGGTAGGCACCCGGCGGGTAGTACGGCGGCGGCATGCCGTCACCGAGGCCTCCGAAGCGCGGGTCGGTCATGCACGCAGCATGCCAGAGCCGGCAGCGCGGCCGGGTCCGTCGGCTGCCGGTCAGGTGCTCACCTGGTTCGCGAGTTCGAATCCCGATCCCGGCTGGGCTGGACCCGTTTCGGCTCCCCCGGCATCTTGGGGTAGTTCGGCGGATAAGGCAGGTCTCCCAGTCCCCGCTCGAGATCGGCCGCCCACAGCGCAAGCAGGGGCTCGATCGACTGGCTCAGCGAGTCCATCTGCGCCATCGGGTCACCGCGCCCGGCGACCAGGGCCGGCACCGTCGCCATCGTGTAG
>VERS01000585.1 GCA_018882545.1 Mycobacterium sp. | reverse complement strand
ATTGGAATCAGCACTGGTACCAGCACGTCGCGGAACACGCTGCAGCACCACGCTGCGCAACCGCGTTGCACCACCACGCAGCGTTCCTGTGTCGCTCCCGAGAATCGGTCGCGACCAACTGAAAGGACACCATGACGTACTCCACGAAAGCCGCCGGTCTGGCTGCCATCGCGGCGGGCTTCGCGCTCGCCGTGGCCCCGACCGCTGCCGCCGACCTGCACCTGGTCGGTCCCGGCTGCGCCGGCTACGCCCAGCAGGTTCCGACCGGACCGGGGTCGGTGGGTGAGCTGGCCAAGGTTCCGGTCGCGACCGCCACCGCCAACAGCCCGGTGCTGACCACGCTGGCCGCGGCCCTGTCCGGCGGACTGAACCCGCAGGTGAACCTAGTCAGCACGCTCAACGGCGGCCAGTTCACCGTCTTCGCCCCGACCAACGACGCGTTCGCCAAGCTCGACGCGGCCACCATCGACAAGCTCAAGGTCGACTCGGCGCTGCTGACCTCGATCCTGACCTACCACGTGGTTCCCGGCCAGGCCGGACCCGACCAGGTGGTGGGCACCCACAAGACCGTCAACGGCGCCGATCTGACCGTCAGCGGCACCGGCGACCACCTGATGGTCAACAACGCCAGCGTCGTGTGCGGCGGGATCGCAACCACCAACGCGACCGTGTATCTGATCGACTCGGTGCTGCTGCCTCCCGGCTAGGTCGTCTGAGGCGCGGCACTCCCTGGGCCGGCCGCGACGGCGTGCTTCTCCTTCACGCCGTCGCGACCGGCCCTTTTCCTATGCAACCACCTCCCGGTGTATGGTTAGGCAACCCTCACTAAATGGCCTGTCGGCTTTGCGTTCGGAAGGGGATCGCCCATGCGGAATCGGGTCTTGCGTCGCGCGCTGGCCGTTCTGGCCGCCGTGGGCACGGTGGCGTCGGCGACCGCCTGCTCGGGCTCGCAGGACGCGCTGCTGCTCTACAACGCACAACACGAGTCGCTGGCCAAAGAGTGGATCGAGGCGTTCACCGCCGAAACCGGGATCAAGGTCCGCTATCGCCAGGGCGGGGACACCGAGTTGGGTAACCAGATCGTCGCCGAGGGCGCCGCATCCCCGGCCGATGTCTTCCTGACCGAGAACTCCCCGGCGATCGCCGCGGTCGGGCGGGCCGGCCTGCTGGCTGAGGTGGATCCGCAGACCCTGGCACAGGTGCCGGCGCAATACCGGCCGGCGAGCAACACCTGGGTCGGGATCGCCGCGCGCAGCACCGTCTTCGTCTACAACCCCGCCAAACTGGCGGCCGATCAGGTGCCGGACTCGCTGCTCGATCTGCAGGCCCCGCAGTGGCGCGGCCGGTGGGGGGCGCCGCCGGCCAAGGCGGACTTCCAGGCGATCGTCGCGGCGCTGCTGGAACTGCGCGGCACACAGGCGACCCAGCGGTGGCTGAGCGCCATGAAGTCCGACGCCGTCACCTTCAACGACAACATCGCCACCCTTCGCGCCGTCAACGACGGGGAGGTCGCCGGCGGGGTGATCTACCACTACTACTGGTACCGCGATCAGGCCAAGACCAAGGAGATGAGCGGCAACACCCGGTTGCACTACTTCAAGAACCAGGACCCCGGTGCATTCCTGAGCCTGTCCGGCGGCGGTGTGCTCAAGTCCAGCAAAAAAGCCGCCAAAGCCCAGCAGTTCATCCGGTTCGTCACCGGCAAACGCGGCCAGGAAATCCTGCAGAACGGGGACTCCTACGAGTACCCGGTTGCCAGCGGCGTGCCGGCCAACAGCGCTCTGGTCCCGCTCGATCAACTGCAGCCACCCGCGGTCAATCCGGCGGCACTCAACGCCGCCGCGGTGACCGAACTGATGACGCGGGCGGGCCTGCTCTGACCGTCCGGGACATGAACGCACCCGTATCCAATCGTGCGGCCGGGTGGGTGGCCCTGGGCGCCGCCGCGCCACTGACCGTCGCGGCGCTGATCCCGCTCGGATTCGTCGCATGGTCCTTCTTCGAGACCGGTCCGGCCCGTGCCGCCGCACTGCTGGTCCGGCCGCGGGTGGCGGAACTTCTGCTCAATACCGTCGGCGTGGTGGTGGTGACGGTGCCGGCCTGCGTGGTGATCGGGGTCGGCGCCGCATGGCTCGTCGAACGCACCGACCTACCCGGGCGGGTGCTCTGGCGACCGCTGCTGGTGGCGCCGCTGGCGGTGCCGGCGTTCGTGAACTCCTACGCCTGGGTCGGGCTGGTTCCGGACTTGGACGGATTCACCGGGGCTGTGCTGGTGACCACGCTGTCCTATTTCCCGTTCGTCTTTCTGCCCGCCGTGGCGGCGCTGCGCAGACTCGACCCGGCCCTGGAGGAGTCGGCTCGAAGCCTCGGTTCATCCCCGGCGGCGGTGTTCGCGCGGGTGGTGCTGCCCCAACTGCGACTGGCGGTACTCGGCGGGACACTGCTGATC
>VERS01000584.1 GCA_018882545.1 Mycobacterium sp. | reverse complement strand
CTAACGGTCGGTGTCGCTGCCGTACCTGGCCATGGTGCACGACTTCGCGATCACCGAGCGTTACCTGGTGTTCCTGGTCTCGCCGATCATCCCCGACGGGATCCCGGTGGCCCTGGGCGTCAAGCCATTCGGCGATGCGATGAGGTATCACCCCGAACGGGGCAGCTCGTTCGTCCTCATCCCGCGCGACGGCGGCCGGATCCGGCGCATCGACTACGAGGCGGTGCTGCAGTTCCACCTGAGCAATGCCTTCGACGACCGCGGCGATGTCGTCGTCGACGTCGTCACCTACCACGGTGGGCAGCTGCTGGAGTGCATCGCGCGGTTCCGTACCAGCCCGCTGACCGAGGCCACCAGCGAATTCACCCGATTCCGCATCACCGGTTCGGACCGGGTGATCCGGGAGCAGATCAGCGACCGGTCCTGCGAGTTCCCCCGGCACCACCCCGACCGGGAGGGCAGACCGCACCGCTACTCCTACGTCAACACCCGCCGTCGGCTCGGGACGATGTTCGACGAGATCACCAAACTGGATCTCGCCGAGAACACCGAGACCGGCTTTTCGGCACAGAGCAGCGGAAACAGCTTCTGCGAGCCGGTGTTCGCCCCGCGACCCGGAGCCCTCGACGAGGACGACGGCTGGCTGCTGTCGGTGGAGTACCGGGCCGACACCCACACCTCCCGGCTGGTCATCCTGGAGGCGCGGGATCCCGCCCGGGGCCCGGTTGCCACCGCGCAACTGGCCCACCACATCCCGCAGGGCTTCCACGGCAGCTTCGTCAGCTGCTGACCTCCCGGGCCAGCCAGCGGCCCAGTTCGGCGTAGGCCGCCGCCCGTGGCCCGGGCAGGGACAGGAAGACGTCGTGCTTGGCGTCCGGCACCGGGACGACCGTCTGCCGGTTGCCGATGCAGCCCGCCCAGCGGGCGATATGGGCCACGTCCAGGACCGCATCGCCGCGCTGCATCTCCTCGGTGCCGACGGTCTCTCCGACGCTGTGGTCGGAGCGCAGCACGAGATTGGGCACCCCCACATCGAGTCCGCGGTGCAGCAGGGCCTGGGCGCGGCGGACGGCGTGAATCCAGCCCGCCGTGATCGGGAACCCGCCGACCGGCTTCCACTGCAGGTTGTAGTCGAACTCGCCGTGGTAGTCGCGGTGCAGGGTCAAGCCGTAACCACCTTTGCCGGCGGCGCGCACCACCCTGGTCTTGCGCACCCGCGACACCGCGCCGATGGCCCCCGACGTCACCCGGGTGCGCAGCACCGCCGGGCCCCGCAGGTCCAGAAACGGGCTGTTGAGCACCAACCCCGCCAGCCCGAGTGCCTGGGTCTCACCGCGCCGGCGCAGCCGGTCCAACCACGTCGAGACCACCAGGCCGCCGGTGGAGTGGCCGTAGACCAGCACCCGCGGCTGCGGGTTCTCGGCCCGGGCGATCCCCAGCGCCAGAGTCAGGTCGCGGTCATAGCGCGACAGGTCGGTGCTGAAGTGCGGGGTCTGCCCGGCCCGCCAGGACCTGCCGCACTTGGGCAGATCCACACCGTAGGTGCGGTACCCGCGCGCGGCGAAGAAGTCGACCAGGGCGGTGTTGAAGAAGTAGTCGGTGAAACCGTGTACGGCCAGCACCACCCCGCCGGACGGGCCGCTGCTCGCGCTGCGGATCAGCGTGGCCACCAACGTTCCCTCACCGTCGGGGTCGGGGCCGAGTTCGACGGTGGTCTGCTGGTAACCGGGAAGGACGTCGTCAACCCACTGGACGCCGGGCGCGGTCACCGCCCAACTGTATCCAGCTGTATCCAGTCGCCGGGCTAACCTAGCGGTACCGCCGCCGCATGTGTGGGAGCGGAGCGCTGGAAGGACCTGCCGTGCCTGACACCCCGGACGCCCGGACCGACGTCGTTCTGGTCGGCGCCGGGATCATGAGTGCCACCTTGGGCGCGCTGCTGCGCCTGCTCGAACCGAAGTGGTCGATCACCCTGGTTGAGCGCCTCGAGGTGGCCGCCGCGGAGAGCAGCGACCCGTGGAACAACGCCGGCACCGGCCACTCCGCGCTGTGCGAACTGAACTACACCCCGGCCCGGCCCGACGGCAGCATCGACGTCGCCAAGGCGATCACCGTCAACGAACAGTTCCAGGTCACCCGCCAGTTCTGGGCCTACGCCGCCGAGCACGGCGTCCTCACCGACGTCCGCAGCTTCCTCAACCAGGTGCCGCACGTGAGCTTCGTGACCGGCGCGGACAACGTCGACTACCTGCGCCGCCGCTATGAAACCCTGGTCGGCAATCCGCTGTTCGCCGCCATGGAGTTCATCGACGACCCCGGGGAGTTCGCCCGCCGGCTGCCGCTGATGTCGCAGGGTCGGGATTTCTCCGAACCGGTCGGCCTGAACTGGACCGAGGCCGGCACCGACGTCGACTTCGGTGCGCTGTCACGCCAACTGCTGGCCTTCGGCAC